>JAICXU010001129.1 GCA_025934595.1 Polyangiaceae bacterium
GAGGACGCGCACCGGAGCGATCGCCACGTCGGGCGAGGCGCTGCCCATCACGTCGAGCAGCGCGGCGCTCGCGCGATCGCGATACACCGGCCCCAAATACGTTTTGCCCCCCGCCGCGGTCGCGAAAATGCTCGGCGAAACGGCCGAAATCGCGACCGTACGAAAGAGAGAGATGTCCCCGAGCTCGGCGTTGCACATCCAGCCGATGAAATGATCCTTCTTCCAAACGAGGAGCCCTGCTTTGCGCGCGACGCTTCGCACGCCGAGGAGCAAGCTCGCGAGGATCTCGTCGCGCGACGACGCGGAGCGAAGCGCGGCGAGAATGGAAGACGAATCCGGAAATGGCATCGCCGGAATTCCGCCGGGTGGCGGCGCGACGCTCGGAACACGCGGTTGCGTGTGACGTTGACGAGCGGGGGGGCGGAGCTCGAGCACGACGTCGTCGACCGGCTCCTCGATCGTCGCCGGTGCCTCGTCGACGTCCGCGAACTGCGGGATCGGATTTCGCTTCAGGAGCGGAATGGGCAGCTCGGCGGACGGATGCGGAGGCGGAATGCTCGACGGCTGAATTTGCAGCGTCGGTTTCGCCTTCGCGTGCGGCTTCGCGTGCACGTTCGCGGGCGCCCGAAATTCGCCGCCGATCGGTGGCGCGAGCGCCTCTGCTCTCGCATTCGACGGAGCGCTGCCGTGATCGAGCGCAGCCTCCATGGCCGCCAGCGTCGTGCGGACGACGCGGATGGGAGCCTGCAAAAAGAAGCCGATTTCGTTCGCGGCATGCGGGTCTCGCGCATCGACGACGGCCACGTCGACGGTTCCCGTGCGCGGATCCTTGCGAATCGGAAGCGCGAGGAGCCGACTGCAAAGACCCGCGGGGAGCAGATCGAGCAGCTCGTGAACGGGTACGATTTGATGAAGCGTCGGGACCTCGACGCGACCGAGCTCTTCTTCGAGCCGCTCCTCCGGCAGGATGCTCATCGCGACGAGCGCGCGCGTGAGCGGTACGCCCTCCGTCGCGACGGTGAAGAGCGCGCGCGCGAGCGGCACGGGTGCCACGGCCTCCGCATTCAAGAGCGCGCGTGCGAGCTCGAACGTCACGGCCCGATGCTAGCGGCTTTTCGGCTTTCCGAACTGGAAGACGACTTCGCTTTTTCGAACGAGCCCGAGATCGTCGCGCGCGATGCGTTCGACGGCGGCCGGATCGTCACGGAGCTCGCGAACTTGGCCGCGCAGCTCGGCGATGTGGCGGCGAAGCTCGGCGTTCTCGTCGTTCGTCTGCGCGAGCTCCGTCTGGAGCGCACGCATGCGGGGAAGGCCGTCGGGCTCGAGGATCAAAATGGGCGCGCCGAGCGCAGCCATCGCCAAAATCGCGATCGGCAGTGCGCGTTGCGTGCGGCGACCCCACTTGGACATTGGCCACGCAGATTGCCACGGCTTGCCCAAATCGGCCCAATTCCGCGCTAATCTGCCGCTTTCTCATGGCCACCGAGTACGAGCCCGTCATCGGTCTCGAAGTCCACGCTCAGCTCTTCACGCGCACGAAAGTGTTCTGCGGATGCTCCA
>JAICXU010000374.1 GCA_025934595.1 Polyangiaceae bacterium
AATTTCGCGCTGGGCCAGCGCCATCGGTATGCGCGTTGCACTGGCGACGGGCCCGGAGGAAATCATGAACCGATCGATGAAGCTCATCGCATGCGCGCTCGTGCTCGGTGCGAGCGCTACCGCGTGCAACAATTCCGCGAAAGAAGATCAGGAGAAGATGAACGCTGCGCAGCAGCAAGCGGATCAAAAGATCGACAAAGCGCAGCAGCAGTCGACGACGACGATCACGAACGCCCAGCTCGAGGCCGACAAGAAAATCTCCGCCGCAAACAACGACTTCATGAAGATGCGCGAAAGCTATCGTCACGACCAGCAGACGAGCTTGATCGACCTCGACGGCAAGGTCGAGAAGCTCGACGCGAAGGAGCGAACGGCGAAGGGCCAAACCAAGATCGATCTCGACAACAGCCTGCAGACGATCGCGGCGAAGCGCACGGCGTTCCTCGGCACGCTGCAGAACGTCGACAGCGCAACGGCGGCGACGTGGGACGACGCGAAGGCACGCAACGACAAGGCTTGGGACGATCTCAAGGCTGCCGTCGACAAAGCGCCCTGACCTCGGTCGAAGCGCACAAAGCGAATCAGGGACCGCTCGTTCGAGCGATCCCTGATTTTCTCTTCCTTGCTTGATTTAGGTGCCAGGTCTGGACGCGCGCAAGCTTGCGCGCTTTCTACTGCAGATTCACCGTTTGCACGCCCCAGTATCCACTCGACAAGAAGAGCTGATTGTCCTGGCGAGCGAGCGACTCGGTCCACCAGCCGTTCGTGCGCACGAACTGATCGAACGTCGGCGTGGCGTTGGGCGTGAGCTTGTAGATATCGATGCCTTCGTTGCCCCAGCCCGACGTGAGGATCGCGCGGTCACCTTCGACGCCGAGGAGCCAGCCCCAACCCTTTTGCGGAGTCGTGGCGTGATCGACGAGCGCAGCCGGATTCGAGAGATCGATCTGGTGGAGATTCACGCGCGGTCCCGAATTCGGATCCCACGTCGAGTCGGGATAGACGTACGTCTCGGTCGACATGTACGCCGTGTTGTTCTGCACGAAGACGTTGCCCACCCAACCGTCGACGCGCGTGATGCCTTGCAGATACGCTTTGTTGCCGTCGATCTTCACGACGTCGAGATCGTTCTTCGCGATGCCGGAGTCCCAGCGGTAGTCGATCGTGTAGAGGATGCTCGGATCGTCTTTCGAAGCGCCGACGAGCATGCCGGGGACGTTGATCTTCGAGCCGACGCGCGGATGGGCGCGGTCCGAGAGATCGATGCGATCGAGGTAGTAACGAACGACGCCGTTCGGAGAATCCGACGTCGGATACGTGACCCACTCGTAGTGGCTCGTGTAGAGCGTGTCGCCGATCGCCTTCATGTTGCCCCACCAGCCGCTCGTGTCGTCGGTGATGAGCGTCGACGCGATCGAGGGCGAATCGGGATTCGAGAGATCCACGACGTAGAGCTGCTGATCGGCGTGCCACTGGCCGTTCGGGCCGTCGTAGACCGGGAACCAGCGACGGAACGCGAGCATGTTGCCGCCGATTTGCACCGCGTCGGAGCCCTCGTACCAGTCGTAGTAGTAGTAGCCGCCCCAGCCCCAGCCCCACCACGAGTAGCTGTTCGGCTCGACGGGCAACGTGATGTTGCCTTTGAGCGCGGCGCCTCCGTTCGACAGATCGACGACCTGCACTTGCGGAACGTATGCCGTGCACGTGCCGTCGCCGCGGCTCGGACCTCCGTAAGAGCCGCCGCAATCGACGGGCACTTGCACTTCCGTGACGACGTACGAGTAGTTGCCGTTGTTGAACGAGCGCGCGTCGACACCGTTGATCTTCGTGGTGACCGCGGCTTGCGTGTCCGCCGCCTCGCCTGCGTTGGCGGTCGGAAGAATGCGAAGCTCCGACGACGACGAATCGTTCTCCCACCAATCGCTCGAGAGCTCGGCGATGTTCGCTCCGCTCGGTTTCGCGGACACGACGTTGCGCGCGAGCGTGATCTCGTTGACGACGCGAGGATTCATGCGATCCGAATAGTCGACCACGGAGAGCGACAAATCGGAGAGCGAGATGATGCGGCCGTTCACGAAGATGCCGCGCTCCACCCAACCGTGCGTGTGCGCCGCGCCCGCCGTGGAGATCGACGTCGGCGAGTATTGAATCAGCTGCACGCCGTTGTTGTACGCGTAGCTGTTGTAGTCCCAGCCGCTGAAAGGCAGGACGACGAGGCCCTGCGTGTCGTCTTTGATGAACGCTTTGAACGTCCCCGCCGCCGGCGTCCACGCCCAGCCGTTACCGAAGTTCGCGGGCTGACCGATCGCGGTCGGATTGTGCGGATCGGTGACGTCGAAATAGCGCAGCGAAACCTGCGTGCTCGTGTAGTCGTTCGCCGTGTCGTTGCCGAGCGCGAAGAGCTGATTGCCGTTCGGCATCAGCAGCCACACGCTGCCGGTCAGCGTGGTTTGGCCCGCGAGCGAAGGCGCCGCCGGATTGGTGAGATCGTAGATCTGCAGCGGCGTACCGTTGTTCGTCGGATCGTAGTAGCCGTCGCTCGGCGAGAGATACATGCGCGTACCGTCGAAGCGCGTCGCCACGTTCCACGAGTTGCCCGTGATGTCGAGCGAGCTCTTCAAAACCGGCGTGTCGGGATTCGTGAAGTCCGCCGTCGTCAGCGTGTAGCCATTTCCGCTTCCGCAGTACGTGCCCTGGCATGCGAGGAGATGCGCGGTCTTGCCGTCCGCGAAGTCGACGTTCCAGCGACCATTGTCGGCGCCCCACCCTTGCACGCTGCCGTTCGCTTGGAGCTTGCCGCGCAAACGAATCGCGCCGTTCGGATCGCTGATGTCGACATACTGCAGCTCGGACACGCCGCTCGGCTGGCTGTACTCGGCCGTCGGATCGCTCGGAATGTCGTGCGCGAGCATGATCGCGTTGGGCGTCACGTTGAAGATCGCGCTGTAGCCCGAGAACTCTTGATAGCCGGTTTGCTTGATTTGATTGTTCGCGAAGCTCACGCTCGACACGATCACTTTTTCGCCGCTCGACCCGTACGCGATGCCGGCAGCACCGCCGCCCGCGGTCGCGACGCCGCCGCCGCCCGGGTAATAGCCGCCCTCGTCCCATATTCCGTAATACCAGCCGTAATCTTCGCTGACGGCGTAGAGCACGTTGCCGACGACGCGCGTGTCCGTGACGTCGCCGCCGAGGTACGCGTCGCCGAGATTCTTGATGTTCGTGGGGTCGTTCGTGTCGAGCCCGCGCACGATCGAGCCGTGGAACGGCGTTCCGTCGCTCATCGATCCGTACCAATCGGAGATGACGACGGTCGCGATTCCGTTGCGCACGATCATGTCGATCGGCGTGCCGAAGATCGGGCTGCGACCGAGGAGTACGGGCGCGTCGACGTTCGAGACGTCGAACACCATGAGGCCGCGATACGAGTTCAAGTAATAGAGGCGCGTGCCCTCGAGACGATAGAGATCGGTCTCTTCGACTTGACGCTGGGGTTGCGTCGCCGCGCCCGTGCCCTTTCCGGTCGTCGGAGCCGCGGCGCCTGCATTTTCGTCACCGCCCGCCGCGCCGAACGACGCGCCGCCGCCGGTCATCGTGCCGACAGGAGGCGCCGAAGAGAAGTCCGACTGGCCGAGCACGCGATTGGTGCCTTCCGAGCCGGAGTTACCGGAGCACGCCGGCAAGAGAGAGAAGAGCGCGGCCAGTGTGCCGAGGGTCGCAAGAGAGAAGAAGGAACGTGACATGAGAGGCTCCTTGGGTGTGCTCTCCCGGTAAGCAGTGCCCGTGCCATATATAAATATATGATTATATTGGTTTTCATCGGCACACGTGTGTGCCAGGTGGCACGTTCCACGTCAGGCTCCGACCGCGAGTTCTTTTGCAAAACTCGCCTGGCACCGGTCGCGACACGGGCGGTATGCTGCCGCGGCTTTCCGCGCGATTTCGCTTTCGACCGCGACCCAAGATGACCGTGCAAGCCTCTCAGCCGCTTCCTGCCTCGCAGCCGAACGTCGCGTCGGCGAGCGAGCCTGCGCCGCGCGCGAGGCTGTCGCACGCAACACGCGAGCGACTCGCGTGGATCGGTCTCGGCGTCCTCGGTGCGATGAGCATCGCCGTGTTTTGGGCATTCGACGCGTTGCCATTTCAAGATTTGCCTGCGCACGCCGGCCTCATCGAAATGCGTCATCGCTTTGCGCAGTCCCCGTTCGAGCAACGCTTCTACGTGCTCGCGCCGCACATCGGGCCCTACTCGCTGTTCCGATTCTTCGGCGAAGCCTTCGTTCGCATCATGGGACCCGTGAATGCGGTCCGTGCGCTCGCGACGCTTCCCGTGATCGCGACGCCGCTCGCGCTGATGTTCGGTCGCTCCAAGCTCCACGGCGATCGCACGGTCACCACGGGATTTCTAGGGCTTTCGCTGTCGTTCGGCCTGATGACGCTGCTCGGGTTCGCGAGCTACACGCTCGGCGTCGCGGTGATGCTCGTCGGCCTGACGTTATGGCTCGATCTCATGATCGCGGTCGACGCGCGCGAAAGGTCGTTGAAGAAGGAGATCGTCCTCGCTGCGTACGCGCCGTTCATTTTCGTCGCGCACGGTCATGCATTCGTTTTGTTTTTGATCCTCGCCGGCATCGCGACGATTGCG
>JAICXU010000708.1 GCA_025934595.1 Polyangiaceae bacterium
ACATGCAAAGCAAACCCGCATGCGCCTCGCGAAGACTCTCCCTCTCGCCGCGCTCCTCGCCGCTGTTGCAGGAGTCGCTTGCTCGTCGAGCCCGCCTCTCGGCTATCCCGAAAATCAGCTCCCCGCCGCAAGTGACGCTGGCGACTCGAACCCGCAAGGCGGTTATCCGTTCGAGCCCGTCTCTCCGCAGGACTACGTGCCGAAGGTCAAAAATCTTCTCACGGGATTGCCGGTCACCGATGACGAGGTCGCGACCGTCGTCGCGGATCCGAGCGCGCTGAAAGGCCTCATCGACAAGTGGATGGCGCTTCCGGAGTTCCAGTCGAAGATGATCGACTTCTTCCGGAACGCGTTCCAGCAGAATCAGGTGAACCTGCAGACGCTGGTGACGACGCTGAACACGAACTTTCCGATGAACAGCACCTACCAAGCGATGCTGCAGCGGAACATCATGGACAGCTTCGCGAGGACGGCGTGGGACTACGTCGCGACGGGCAAGCCGTTCAACGGAACGATCACCACGCCGACCTACATGATGACGACGGCGATGATGAGCTTTCTCTCGTACGCCGACGAGATTCAGGTGAATGACAAGAACCAAACGACGAATCGCCTCCAAGCGCGCAACCAGATCGCACAGTTCACGATCGATCCGAATTCGACGGCGACGCTCGCGCAGACGCTGAATCCTGCCGACGGGACGAACTACATGGTGTGGCACGTTCCTGCGACCGACTTCGGAGCGGGCTGCACGACGCCGACGGCATACACGCAAACGCAAGCGAACGAAAACGGCGCTCTCTACAGCAATTTGCTCGGATTTTTGCTCGGTCGCACGACGTACGCGCCGTGCGTGGCGAACAACGGTCAGGCGAACGTGTCATCGCAGTTCGCGGACGCGGACTGGAACGACTGGCGACCGGTGACCTTGAGCGTCGCCGCGCCGACCGACGTCACGTCGCCCGTGTTCTACGACATCTTGAGCCTGCGCTCGGCGACGACGATGCGCCTGCACACGCAACGCATCGGATTTTTCGGCTCGCTGTCCTTCGACGCGAATTGGGCGACGAACGCCGCGAACGAGGCGCGCGTCACGGCGAATCAGACGCTGATCGTTTCGATCGGTCAGAGCATCGACGGCGAGAACACGATCGTGAACTTCCCGGTGAACTCGGCCGATGCCGATCACGCATCGAATCCTGCGTGCACGGGCTGCCACTCGCAGCTCGATCCGTTCAAGCAGTACATTCGGCAGTCGTACACGTTCAGCTACCACGACCAAACGGACGACACGCAGCTGTCGCAGCCGGCCGGGTTCGCGATCGACGGCGTGACGGGAGGCGGCACTGGCGTCAGCGCGATGAGCAACATTTTGTCGACGCATCCCCGCATGGCGCTCGCGTGGGTCGAGAAGCTGCACTTCTGGGCGAACTCGACGCCGGCGCGCGAAGACGATCCGGAGGTCGCTCGCATCGCGGCCGCGTTCGCGTCGAGCAACTACGATTTCAAGACGCTCGTGCGTGAGCTCTTCTCGTCGCCTCTCGTGACGTACGCGAGCGGGACGACGACGACCGAGCAAAACGGCGTGATTTTGAGCATCGCGCGACGCGACCAGTTCTGCGCGGCGCTCTCGAATCGACTCGGCTTGCCCGACGTTTGCGGTCAAGAGTCGTCGTCGCCGACGAACGCACAGAAGACGATCGCATCGCGTGCGGTGCTCGTTGCGTCCGACACGTACTATCGTGCGTACGCGCTGCCGTCGCTGCCGACGAATCCGGATTTGTTCTTCCGGCAAAGCGTCGAGTCGGTGTGCGGGCTCGTCGCGAGCCAAGTCGTCGACGTGAGCGGCGGCGGCACGAGCCGCTACGTGAGCACCGACCCGAGCACCGCGATCCTCGACATGGTGTCGACGGTCATGGACATACCGCCCGCCGATCCACGCTACGAGCAAGCGGTCGCGATCCTCACCGACAACTTTACCGCCTCCACGGCGAGTGGATCGAACGCGAGCGATTCGCTCAAAGCGACGTTCACGCTCGCATGCCTTGCACCTTCCAGCGTCATCGTGGGTCTCTAGGAGAACGGCCATGAATCAAGACCGACGAAAGTTTTTGCTCACGGGAATGTTCGGTGCGGGATGGCTCGGCCTCCGCGCGTTGGCGACGGGGTTGCCGGTCGCCGTGCTCGCGAATCCGCGCAAGGTCGCAGCGGCCGATCCGACTTCGGCGTGCACGGCCGTGAAGCCGCAATACATCTACTTGCTCACGTCGGGCGGCGGCGATCCGCTGAACGCGAACGTTCCGGGCACGTACGAAGATCCCGGCGTCTATCACACGGCGAACGCGACGATGGCGCCGACCGACATGACGTTCGGCTCGCGCACGCTGAAGGCGGCGGCGCCGTGGGCCACGCTTCCCGCGAGCATCCTCGCGCGCACGTGCTTCTTCCATCACGGCACGTACACGAACTCGCACGGCGATGCGGCGAAAGTGAATCGCTTGATGGGAGCGGTGCAACGTCAAGAGATGCTGGTGTCGATGCTCGCGAAGAGCCTCTCGCCGTGCCTCAACACGATTCACACCGCGCCCGTCGTGCTCAGCGGAAATCTCATCACGGACAACGGCGGCGTCATGCCGACGCTGTCGCCGCAGAATCTCCAAGCCGTGCTCGCGGCGCCGACCGGACCGCTCGCGAACCTGCAGAAGATTCGTGACACGCATCTCGATTCGTTGAATGCGCTCTACAAACAGTCGGGAAATACCGCACAAAAAGCGATCCTCGATCAATACGCGCTCTCGCAAACGCAGGCGCGCACGCTCTCCCAGCAGCTCCTCTCGGATCTCTC
>JAICXU010000544.1 GCA_025934595.1 Polyangiaceae bacterium
CTCGTCGCACAGGTCGCGACCGTCGACGATCTCTTACCCGGCACCGAGGCCGAGCAAAAAGAGAAGCTCGACATCCTCGATCGCATTCGCGACAAGCTCACCGAAAACGTGCTGTCGTCGATGGATCCAGAAGAGCGAAAGCGAGTCGAGGAGATCAAGCCGCCGGAGGATCTCCAGGTGGTGGCGCCGAAGGATCTGCCGGCGCTTCTCCGACGTCGTTTCGAAGAAGCGAACGGAACCGTCGGCACGGTGTTCTACGTGAAATACAAAAACGACGTGTCGCTGTCGGACGGCCATAATTTGCTGCGCATCGCGAAGACGACCGACAACGTCCACTTGCCGGACGGTCGCGTCGTCCAAACGGCGTCACGGTCCACGATTTTCGCGGAGATGCTGCGATCGATGGAGCGTGACGGTCCGCTCGCGACGATCGTGTCGTTCTCCGCCGTCGTCGTCGTCGTCATCATCGCGACGAGCAGCGTGCGAGGCGCCGTCACCGTCATTCTCGCGCTCGTGATGGGCGTGCTCTGGGCGGTCGGCGGCGGTGCGCTCAACGACATGAAGCTCAATTTTTTGAACTTCATCGCCTTGCCCATCACGTTCGGCATCGGCTGCGAATATCCGTTCAACGTGTTCGATCGCACGCGGCTTCTCGGCAACGACATCACCTCGGCGCTCAGACGCACCGGCGGCGCCGTCGCGCTTTGCAGCTTCACGACTGCGATTGGTTACAGCTCGCTCCTCTTCGCGGACAACCAAGCGCTGCAATCTTTCGGTCGCCTCGCGATGAGCGGTGAGATCGCGTGCTTGGCGGCTGCGCTCCTCGTCGTACCGTCACTGCTTCACGTGTGGAAGCCGCGCGAAAAGCCGAAAAAATAAGGCGATTTCGTTTCAGGAAAAAAGATCGCTCGCTCGGCTCACGACGTCGCCGTTCGCCCACGCGAGGAGCGAGCGCACTTCGTGACGGAGCAGCTCGACGTGCATGTCGGCAGGATGAATGGCGATGCGCGTCGGAAAAATTCTGCGTCCGGGACGCGCGAGCCTCGCGAAGGCCATGCTCGAGAAGAGACGCGAAGGCGTGCGGCTCGCGAAATTCAGGACGAGGCTCGGACGCGATCGATCGCGCGTCGTGTCGTAGATGCGCGTGTGATCTTCGGTGAACGCAAGTCTCCGCTCCGCGAGCATCGGCAAGAGCCACTTCGGCATCGACCACGCGGGCGCGACGAAGCCGTCGATCCGGAGCCCCGCGTCCTCGAGCATCTTCGCGCCTTCGTCGAGCCGCTTCGCTGCTTCCTCGCGCGAGACATCCGCGAACTCGGCTTCGCCGGCGGAGACGATTTTTTGCCGAAAAAAACGCTGAAATCCGCTCGCATCGCTTCGCGCGACTTCGCCTCCGATGCCGGATTTGTGGAAGAAGCCGTGCAAGAAAATCTCGTGACCGCGTGCTTGCAGCTCGCGAAGCCGCGCGCCGTATTTCGGATGGTCGGCGAGCGACGCGCGACCATGGAAATTCGGAACGACGAGGAGCGCGGGCTTCGCGCCGATCGCATCACACGCTCGCAGCGCCGCATCGACCTCCGCTTCAAATGCAGGCGAGACGTCGTGGATGGAGAGATGCACCGGCATCGCCGCGGGTTCTAGCACCGAGCGAGGAGCTCGTCGTAGATCCCGAGCATCTCTCGAAAGTGAGCTTCGACGCTCTGCACGCGGTCGGCGGAGAGCGCCCCCCTGTGACGGAGCTCGAAGTGATCGCGCGCGAGCATCATTTCGATCGCATCCGCGCATGCCTGCGCGTCACCCGCGCGATAGAGCATCGTGCTCTCCGGGCTCGCTTGCTCCGCCGCGCCGCCTTCGTCGGGAAGCACGGCAGGTAGACCGCACGCCAGCGCCTCGGCGACGCCGAGCCCGAACGTCTCGAACGGGCAGCCGTGCACCAGCAGGTCCGAGCTGGCCAGGGCAGTCGCCAGCTTTTCTCGATCCCGCTCGAAGCCGAAAAATCGGGCGCGCGGATAACTGGCGAGATCGCGCTCGAGCTTCTCGCGCTCCGGCCCGTCTCCGAAAATGACGAGGAACGCGCCCGTTTTTGCCGCGATTTTCCGATACGCGTCCACGACGACTTCCCAGCGCTTCTCGACCGCCATCCGCCCGATCGCGACCAAAATCGGCGCCGCATGGGTGTCGCCGCGGATCGCGCGCCGCCAAGACTCGCTGCGCTTTTCGGGCTGAAAAATGGACTTCTCGACGCCGAAGGGGACGCACCGGACGCGCTCGGCGCCGTGGGCTTCCAGCTTGTCGGCTTGCCATCGCGTAGCAGCGAAGGTGGCGGCGCACCCGCGGGAGATGGCCCGAACCCAAGCCCACAGTGGCTCGACGGCGGTATCCGTCCCGCGAATCCCGAGTTTTTTTTCCAGGGCGCCACGCAGGTACGTGTCGATGAAGTCGGCGTGCCATACGAACGTGCGAATTCCGAACGATCTTCGCGGCATGGAGAGGCAAGTTAAAGCTGCCGCATAAGGGCTATGGATCTCCAAAACGTCCGGTTTTTCACGGGAAATCAGCGCCCGAACTTTGTCCAAACGAAAAAGAAGATGGTACGTCGGGTCGTAAGGGAGCGCAGGCCCACGTACATGGTATAACCGTGTAACCCCTCCGCTCGGATCTGTCGTTTCGCCGGCCCAGCCGTCGAACGGCCCGGGGGCAACCACCGTATGGCTATGGCCGAGCTGGCATAAAACGTGACCCTTCTGCGAGAGATGGCTTCGAACACCGCCGCCCCTTACCGAGTAGAACTCCGTCACGTCGAGGAGCTTCACCCGGCCGCCTCACGACCCGCTTCTATCGCGGAAATCTCGCCTTTTGCGGCTCTGGCAGCCCGCCATGGGCGGCCGCTTCGCGTGGCGATTTTGAGTGATTTCATACGGATTCCGTACGCCAACGGTGCAGCTTTTCAGACACGGTTTCTGTATCAGCAATTGCGTCGGTGTGGTCATGAAGTCACAGTCATCGGCCCCAACGATCCGGACGCTTCACCGGAAGAGCTGGCCCCGGGGACCGTGGCGCTCCCCAGTGTTCCGCTGAAGACCTACCCGGGCGTGCACATTCCGATGCCGCTCGCGGCTTGGGTCTATGACGCGAGCCGCTGGAATTTCGACGTCATTTTCGCGCAAACGACCTCGTTTTTGGTCGAGTTCGGCATTTGGCTGCGGAAAATGAAGGGGATTCCGCTGCTCGGCGTGAATACGACCCACCTCGCCGCCGCGTACGATGTGCTCTTGCCGGAGAAGCTCTCGAAGGTCGAAGCCGTGCACGCGGGCCTCGAGCTCCTCTTGAAGCGCCCGTTCGAGTCGACGTTCGCGAACATCTACAACGAGACCGACGGCTTGGTGGTCTTGAGCGAAGGCCTCCGTCGCTATTGGCGCGAGCGTGGCGTCACCGTTCCCATTCACGTGATTCCGCGCGCGGTGCAGCCGGAGATGTTCGACAAGCCGCTCGGCGAGGATCCGTACACCCATCTCACGGACAAGGCCGGCCAGCGCCTGCTTTGCGCGGGGCGACACACACGCGAGAAATCGCAAGACCGCGTGATCCGCATTTTTGCGAAGCATATCGCGCCGGAAAATCCGGACGTCACGCTCACGATGCTCGGCGACGGTCCCGACCGCGCCGCCTACGAAGCGCTTGCCGAAGATC
>JAICXU010000073.1 GCA_025934595.1 Polyangiaceae bacterium
GCGTCGGCGACGGCGGCGTCGGGGACCGAGGCGTCATCGGCGAGCCCGGTGCCGCCCGCGCATGATGCCGCGACGGCCGTGGAGGCGACTCCGGCGTCCGTCGATTGTCCGCAGGAACCGTCGCTGTTCATCGTCGCCGAGTCGAGCGCGTAGACCGCGATGCCTTGCGTGCGACACGTGCGCTGCAAATAAAGCGACATGTGGACGATGCCCGGATTCGCATTCGCTTTGAGCGGCACGCCGGGAGGGGAAACGCCGGGGGGAAGATCGACCTTGAGAGGCTGCCCGAGCTCACCGCGCACCTTTTGGATGTCGTCGATCGAGATGAGCACGCCGTCGGTGAACGTCTCGTAGTCGCCGCCGTTTTGGATGCGAATCTGCATCGAGTTCGAGTTCGAGTAAGGAACGGCGGCGAAAAAATCCGGATTCAAATCGTAGCGGCCCGACCAACAGTTCGCGATGTCGAGCGTACCGTCGACGGCGCCCGTGCCTTCACCGAGCGAGCACGACGACGCCGTGATCGCGGCGAAGGCGATCGAAGCGAGGCCTAGCGCGATGCGATGGGCGACTCTCTTCCTCACGAGGAGGAAGCATAATCCGCATTGCTTCGATTTGCGCGTTTTGCGGCTGAAATTCGCGCGCCGCCGAGCACCCGATCACCGTCGTAAAATACGGCGACTTGCCCCGCCGTCACCGCGCGCACTGGATTTTCGAAATCGACGCGCGCGCCGGAAGCGCTCGCCGAGATTTTCGCGACGGCACCGTCATGCCGATAACGGACGCGCACGCGGGCTTCGAGCGGCAACGTGATTCCCGAAGCGAGCACGACGTCGGCGAGCTCGGCGCTCTCGGCGAGGAGATCGTCTTCGCCGCCGACGAACACGGTGGCGGTCTCCGGCTCGATGCGCGTGACGAACGCGGGCTTGCCGAGGGCGACGCCGACGCCTTTTCGTTGTCCGACCGTGAAGCGATGAAAGCCGTCGTGCGCGCCGACGACGCGTCCGGTGTCGTCGACGATCGGCCCGGGCCTCGCGCGACCTTGCGATCGCTTCTCGACGAACGAGGCATACGCATGCGCGCCCGCTCCGACGAAGCACAGCTCCTGGCTCTCGCCTTTCTGCGCGCCCGGAAGATTTCGCGCGAGCGCTTCGGCGCGCACTTCTTCCTTCGTGCTGTCGCCGAGCGGAAAGACGAGCCGCGCGAGCTGCTCCGGCGGCGTCGCGTACAAAAAATAACTCTGATCTTTTTTCGGATCTTTTCCGGTGAGGAGCCGCGGCGTGCCGTCCGTCTCGTGCGCGATCCGCGCGTAGTGACCGGTCGCGATTTTTTCCGCGCCGAGCTTCTGCGCGATCGCGAAGAGCTCGCCGAGCTTCACGCCGCGGTTGCAGGACGTGCACGGGCTCGGCGTCTCCCCGGCGAGATAGGCCTCGACGAACGGCGCGACGACGGCGGACGCGAAGAGCTCGCGGCGATCGAACGTGAAATGCGGAAAGCCCAGAAAATCAGCGGTGCGGCGCGCGTCGTATTGGTCTTCGGGCGCGCAGCAGCGGCCGTGCGATTTCGCGCCGCTCTCCGCCGCGGATTCGTAGTCCCACAAATGAAGCGTGCAGCCGACGACCTCGTGACCTTCGTCGTGCAAGCGCGCGGCGGCGACGGCGGAGTCGACGCCACCGCTCATGGCCACGAGGATTCGGGTCTTTTTCATCGCGTTCGCCATGCGAGACGCGGGGTTCTAGCAGATGCGAGCGGCCGTGCTCACTCTTCGTCGTGAGGCCGGAGTTTGCTGCGGAGATCGGCGGCGACGGCCTCGAGCGCGCGCGCATGGAGGCGTGAGCACCACGACTTCGAGAGCCCCATCTCTTTGCCCGCTTCTTCGAGCGTCGCCCCGCCGAAATAGACGCGCGTCAAGAGCTTTTTCTCGCTTTCCGGCCGCGCCTCGATCGCGCTTTTCACGCGGTCGAGGAGCTCCTTTTCCATCGCGAGCGCTTCGGGATTTTCCCTCGCATCGGGAACGCTCTCCGACACGCCACGCTTCGCCGCCAAAAATCCGGCCGCCATCGCCATCGCCATGCTCGACGTCGAGGACGCGATTCGCTTGTCCGCCGATTCGGCCGTCTCGGATCCTGCCGCGCTCTCTTCTTCGATCGTGCCTTCGCGAACCTGGTTCGCCGCCTCGAGAGCACGGAGCCGCGCATAGACCGAGCGAGGCAGCGCTCCTTGTTTTCGCAGACCGTCGAAGATGGCGCCGCGGATCTTGAGATACGCCCAGGCTTTGAAAGGAACGCCCCGGTCGGCTGCATACGTGCGCGCCGCTTCGAGCAGGCCTTCGCGCGCCATCGCATGAAGCTCATCGTGGAGATCCGGCGCCGCTCCGATTTGTTTTCGCACGCGGAGAGCCGTGATTCGCGCGAGATCGATCTCTCGCTCGACGAGGCGTCGCACGTCGGCGTCGTCCGCAGATTTTTTTTTGACCTGCCGTTCCCCCGTCATGATCGATCCTTTTCACGATCGGGGGCCGATGTTGCACCTGTCAAGCTTGACGTCGGCCGAGAGTTTGAAGAAGAAGGAGCCGTGAGCGAGCCGCCGCGCCTTCCCACGCCTCGGGCGACGCCGAGGGCACGCGCGGCGTGGCGAGCTTGGCTCGATGCGCTGGCGGTGGATGCCGAGGCGGCGATCGCGGCCGCGCTCACGTACGGCGATCTCGACGCGCCGTCCCGAGACGTCTTCCTCGACGCCGTCGACGAGGACGCGGAGACCATGCGAACGCCGCGGATCGCGATTTATGCTCCGCTCTTGGCCGTCGAATCCGATCCCGCGCGCCGCGTTCGTCTCACGAGCGCCATCACACGGGATCGCGCCGCCCGTGAAGATCGCCGCTTCGAAAAACGCGCATTTTCCGCGAAAATCGAGACCGGCGAGCGGCTCACGGTCCTCCTTTTGCCGCTTTATCTCGGCTTCTGCGAGGTCCTGGCGTGCAGGTGGAGCGAAGCGCGCGGTGTCACGTCGGTCGCTCACGAGCCTTTGCGCGCGGGTCACGAGATCGTGCTGCATCCGTTGTGGGAAGGCATCGCGCTCTCTCCCGCCGATTTCGACGGAGCCGTCGAAGACCTCGCGCATGCCGTCGTCACCTCACGCAGGCTCGGCGGCGAAGCTCCCGCGGGGCTCGTTCGCTTCGCAGACCTCTTCTCTCTACGCACCGCGACCGCGTAGTATCGAGCCTGCACATGACCGAGCCCGACGACGACAAACGGCTCGAAAAAAAATGCGGCAGCTGCGCGCGATTCGTGCGGGTCGTGGAACGCATCGATCAAAATGGCGAGGTGAAACGCGCCGGCGAATGTTTGCTCGCGGTGTGGCCCGCGCCGCTCTACGAGACGAACACGTGCTCGCAATACGTGAAGCGCGGCACGTTCAAAGATTCATTGCCGAAGCGGCCCGAACGCACGCGCATGCGCGCATCTTTCACGCGCGACAGGTCGCGCTCGGGACCGCGAGCAGCGGGAGCCGCGCACGAGCCGTCCGAACCCCTTGTTTTTACGCTTCCCGAGGAGATTTTGGAAATGGACGCTGACGAATTTCGATCGATTTTGCGCGACGTGATCCGCGACGAGCTCGGTGTCACCGAGGTCTCCATCGCCGGAAAATGGGAAGGCGGCCAGATGATTTTGAAGGCCGGCAAGGAAGGAGTGCAGGACAAGAGCGTTCCCATCGAGAGCCTCTTCCACAAAGTCGTCATGATCCGCGACAAGCTCCGCGTGCTCGAGCAAAAACTGAACAGCCATCCGAAGCTCTCCGACGAAGAAAAAGTGCAGATGCAGCAATACGTGACCCAGTGCTACGGATCGCTCACCACGTTCAACGTGCTCTTCGCGAGTCGAGAGGATGGATTCATTGGTCAGAAAGGCGACACATAACGGCGTCGGATTTCTGGTCGGTCTCGTCGCGGCTTGCAGCGGACCCAAGGCGAACGAGCCACCGCCCGGCGTGTCGGCGATCCCCGAAAATCGCGCGCCCGTTCATTTCGAATACGACTCGCTCGACGAACGCCCCGTCGATTCGGCGTCGACGCGCGGCGCGCCCACCGTCATCGCGTTCGTGACGACGTGGGATTTGATGAGCCAAGCCGAGGTCGATTTCCTCGTGAAAATGGCGAAAAACGACGGCGATCGCGTCCACTATCTCGTCGTCGCGCTCCAAGAAAAACCGGATCGAGAGCTCGTCGAGCTCTACTTGCAAAAGCTCGGCGTCCAATTTCCGGGCGCGCTCGCGGACCCCGCGACGATCGCCGGAGGCGGTCCTTTCGGCGACGTGCACAACGTGCCGACCGTGGTGTTGCTCGACGCGCGCGGGCGTCTCGTGTGGCTGCATCCGGGCCTCGCGCGTGCGAACGAGATCCGCGCCGCGATGAGCGGAATGTAGAAACGCGATCGAATCAGCCGCCGCGCATGGCGACGACGGGATTGATGCGCGCGGCGCGGATCGCTGGGAAAAACCCGCCCAAAATGCCCATCACGGCCGCGACGATCAGGGCCGTGATCAAGATCTGCGGCGTGGGCTCGAACTTGAACGAGAGCTCGGACCACGTCTGGAAGTTCATCATGCTGATGCGCTTCAGCGACATGAGGAGCGATGCGGCCGCACCGACCGCGCCGCCGGCGAGCGCGAGAATGACCGACTCGATCAAGAACGACGTCAAGATTTGGAGCCTCGAGAAGCCGAGCGCGCGGAGCGTCCCGATCTCGCGCTGACGTTGCGCGACGGTCGCGTGCATCGTGATCATCGCGCCGATGATCGCGCCGACCGAGAAGAAGAACGCGATGACGAAGCCGAGCGCCGAGAGAAAGAGCGCGGTGCCTTGCGTTTGCTTCACGGCCCATTCGGTTTCGCGCTGCGCGCTCACATTGAGCTGACGATTCGCTTCGACGTTCGCTTTGAACGCATCGAACTTGTCCGGCGACTCGAGGCGCACGCGAACGGAAGACACGATGCTCTGCCGGCCGAACGTCGCGCGGATCACGTTCGTGTCGCCCCAGATTTCCGATTCGTACGACGAGCCGTTGTCCTCGAAGACGCCGACGATCTTGATCGGCCTATTTTTCCGCATCTCGAACGACTCGCCGAGGTCGAGCCCTTTGAATCGTCCGCGGATGGCTTTGCCGACGATCGCCTCGTCGGTGCCGGGCTGTGCGGCACGCCCTTCGACGATCTTCATGCTCGGGCGGAAGGCCATCGCGTTGTCGGGGACGCCGCGGAGCTGCACGTTCGAGAATCCGCCGCCGACTTTGTCGAGGAGCACGACGACCACGAGCTCGCCGACGGCGTCCGGTCGACCGTCCGACGCGTGTGCCACACCGGGAGTTGCCGCGATGAGGCCGACGCTCTGCTCGTCGATGCCGCTCTCCATCTCCGCGTTCGATCCTTTTCGGAGAACGATCGCGACGTTCGGGTCGGTCGATCGCTTCGTCGCGGCGCGCACGCCGTTCGACAGCATCATCACGGACGCGACGATGAACACGACGAGACCGAGGCCGAAGGCCGCCGCTGCCGTCGTCGTCTTGCGAACGGTGAGGTTGCGAAGATTGTAGGCGAGGGGAATCACGCGATCCTCCGGAGCGCTTCGGTGACTTCCATCTTGCCGGCGCGCACCGCGGGCAGGAGCGAGGCGACGGCGCCGAGCAGCACGGTGAGGACGAGCGCGAGGAGCGCGGTCATCGGATTCACGCGAAAATAAGGGAAAAACTGGCCCATGTTCTCTTCGAGCCACTTGCCCATTCCCATTTGCACGAACGGATACGCGAGGCCGACGCCGACGAGCCCCGCGAGCAGCGACGTCGTGATCGCCTCGCCGACGATGAACGCGCGAATGTGACCGGGCTCGAACCCGAGCGCGCGCAAGACGCCGTATTCGGTGGTGCGCTCGCGCACAGCCATCGCGATCGTGTTGCCCAGAATGAGCATCATGATGACGAGGATGATGACGGACACGATGTTCAGCGCGTCGAGGATCGAGCTGATGCCGCCGAGGAACGAGTTGTTCATCGCGCGCTCGCTCATCGTCGCCGTCTGCATGTCGCGATCGTCGAAGAGCTTGTCGATGGAAGCCGACACCGCGGCGCTCTGCGAAGGGTCGTCGACGCGCGTCACGATCCAGCCGATGAGATTTTTCATCTGTGCCGGTGCGCCTTCGTTTTTGTAATCCCAGTGGAAGAAGAACGTGGAGCGATCGACGGGCGACTGCGCGGGCGCGGTGTAGATACCGTCGACGGTGAACTCCCAATCGCCGGGATAGATCGATCCCGTCAAAACGACCTTGTCGCCGACGTGCATGCCGAGCTTCTTCGCGAGCACGTCACCCACGATCGCGCCTTTTTTGTCGGCTTTCCATCGCTCGAGGACGGCGGGGTCGACCTTCATTTCGGGATACGACTCGAAGATGTTGTCCGAGCACGCGAGGTTCGCGAAAAACTCGTTCGGATCCTTCGGCCACTTCGCGCCGAACCAGTCGCAGTACGACGCCGACTTGATGCCCTTGATGTCGTTCCTGACGTCGTCGATGTAGTGCTTCGGCAACGGGATCACGAACGAGATTTTGTTCCGCGTGCCGAGACGATCCTTCGCCGCATATTCGACGCCGACGTTCCACGCATCGAGCACGGTGCGCAGCATGATGAACGCGATCACCGCGACGGCGCCGCCGAGCACGGTCATCGTCGTCCGGAACTTATTTCGCAACGTGTTCTTCGCCGCCACGGACCAGAGCGTCACTGAAGCTGTCCTTTGTCGAGCTTGCGAATGACGCCGGCGCGCTCGGCGGCAGCCGGATCGTGCGTGACCATCAAGATCGTCTTCTTGAATTCTTTGTTGAGCTTTTCGAGGAGCGCCAAAATCTCGTCGGCGGATTTGCGATCGAGATCGCCGGTGGGCTCGTCGCACACGAGGATCGTGGGGTCGTTCACGATCGCGCGCGCGATCGCGACGCGCTGCTCTTGTCCGCCGGAGAGCTGCCTCGGGTAATGACCCATGCGATCTTCGAGGCCGACGACGCGGAGCGCCGTTTTCGCGCGTGTCTTGCGATCGCTCGACGAGAGCTTCGTGAGGAGAAGCGGAAGCTCGACGTTCTCCGCGGCGGTGAGGACCGGCAAGAGGTTGTAGGCCTGGAAAATGAAGCCGATCTTGTCGGCGCGAAAATGCGCGAGCTCGCCGTCGCTCATGTTCGTGAGATCCTGTCCCGCGACTTTCGCCGTGCCCGACGTCGGTTTGTCGAGGCCTGCGATCAAATTGAGGAGCGTCGATTTTCCCGAGCCGCTCGGACCCATCAGCGCTTCGTACGCGCCTTCTTCGACTTGCAGATCGAGGTTCTCGAGGACCGGTACCGGCTCCTTGCCGCGATAGAAAGTCTTGCTGACACCCTTCAACTCGACGATCGCGCTCATCAGGTACCTTTTTCTTTCACTTTCATTCCGGTGACGAGCTCGGGCGGAGGCGCGGAGACGACGCGCGTGCCGGCGGCAGGGCCATCGAGGAGCTCCACGCTGCTTCCGTTCGGCGGCCCCACCGTGACCGGCACGGCACGCACCTCCGAATTGTCGACGACGAAAACGACCTTTTTTCCCGCTCGATCGGCGATCGCGTCGGCGGTGACGACGCGCTTCGGAATTGCCCTGAGCGCTTCGTCACTGACAGGGGCGGCGAGAAAGCTGACGCGCGCGCTCATCTCGGGCACGACGCCGTCGGGCGGACCGTCGTCGGTGCCGCCATCGCCCACGCCGCCGTCCGCCGCGGTGCTTTCGAATTTCACTTTGACGACGAGCGTGCCCTTCGCGCGATCGACGCGCTTGCCGAGCTCGGCGACGCGCCCGCGGTACGGGCGATCGGGATAGGCATCGAGCGTGATCTCGGCGGGGCCGCCGATCTTGATCGCGCCGAGACGATTTTCAGGAACGTCGACCTCGGCGAGCAGCGATCGGAAATCGACGAGCTCGACGATGGGCGTGAGATCACCAGGGCTCGCGACCTCACCGGGCTCGCGTGGCTTCGATACGACGGTGCCGTCCATCGGCGCGACGAGCGTGCGCTCCGCGAGGCTCACGTCGAGCGTCGATCGCTCGGCTTGCGAAGCCAGGACCTCGGCTTGTGCGGCTTTCACTTGCTCCGCGAGCGACCGCTGCTGAGCGACGAGATCGTCCAAAACGGCGCGATTTTCCGCTCCTTTCTCCACGAGCGGCTTTTCGCGCGCGACCTTCTGATCGATCTCGGCGAGGTTCGCTTGCGCGGTGGCGACGCGCGCTTGGGCGACGGCGACACGGGACGATGCGGCAGCGACGGCGCTCTTCTGATCGATGGTGTCGAAGATCGCGAGCACTTGTCCCGCCTTCACCGTGTCGCCTTCTTTGACGAGCACGCGCTGGATGCGCCCGATGTCGTGCGAGCCGACTTTCGTGACGAGCTGCGGAACGATGTAGCCGGTGGCGGTGACTTGCACTTGCGCTTCGACGGGCGAGATCGTCGTGACCTCGGTGAACGCGACCTCGGTCTTGAAGATCTCCGCCCGCGCTCGCGGATACGCCGCGTATCCAGCCGCGCCGATCCCGCCGAGGATCGCGAGCACGACGAGCCACGTCCGCCACGCCGAGCCGCCGCGCTTGGGAGGCGCGCGATCGATGCGGAGTGATGCCAGGTCACTCGAGAGTTGGTCGCTCACGTTCGCGCACCGGATTTATCACGGAGAGCGCGTCTTCCCAACTCCGAGCGCTTTCACGAGATCGGTCTTCACGACCTTACCCATCGCGTTTCGCGGCAGCGCATCGACGAGCACGACGTCTTTCGGAACCTTGTAGACTGCAAGCAATTTCTTACAAAATTCCCGCACTTTTTCGCTGTTACATTCGGATTTGCGTCCGGGCTTCGCGACGATGCATGCCGTGACGCGGTCGCCCCATTCGTCGTCGGGCACGCCCACGACGGCGACCTCGGCCACGGCATCGATGCCTCGCAACACTTCTTCAATCTCGAGCGCGGACAGCTTGTAGCCGCCGCTTTTCAAGATATCGATGCTCGTGCGGCCCAAGATTTTGAACGCGCCGTCCGCATCCTGCTCGACCGTGTCACCGGTCATGAACCACGCGAGGCCGCCGTCGTCGCTCGCAGCGAAGCTCGCGCGCGTGGCTTCTTCGCGCTCGAAGTAACCGCGAAAGACGGAAGGACCGCGCACCCACAGCTCGCC
>JAICXU010000529.1 GCA_025934595.1 Polyangiaceae bacterium
AATAAATCGAGAGCACAATCCGAGCGGGGCGATCGGCGTCTTCGGCGGGTGACGGTCGATCCACTGCACGAGGCTCGCGCGCTCGCGACGTCGCGCGCGGAATTCGTGGCGCGGAACGAAGGATCGCACTCGATCCACGCATGAAATGCCTAAAATACAGGCGTTTCGTGAGCCGCGCGCGCTGGCACGATCGTCGCTCATGCGGACAGCATGCGCATCACGGCATCTCGCATCGGCTCGCTCTTCGTATTCGGAATCGGCATCGCTCTCGGCGGCTGCGCGTCGCAGACGGGTGATCACACGATGGGCGATGGCTACGCCACGACCTCGTCCGACAGCGAGGCGCTCACAGTCGTCTGCGGCGCGCACACGAACGGTCCCGTGCAAGGCGTCGACGTGAGCTACTACCAGGGCAACTTCAATTGGGCGGGCGCTCACGTGCAGTTCGGCGCGGCACGCATCTCCGACGGCTCGGGCTTCATCGATCCGGACTTCGCTTCGAATTGGTCGAAGATGAAAGCCGCGGGCGTCATCCGCAGCGCGTATCAATTCTTCGAGCCGGGCGAAAACGAGGTCACGCAAGCGAACCTCGTCATCTCGAAGGTCGGCAAGCTCGGCGCGGGCGACTTGCCCGTCATGCTCGACATCGAGGTCACGGGCGGACAATCACCGTCGACGATTCGCACCCGCGCCCAGCATTGGCTCGACATGGTCGAAGCCGGCACCGGCAAGCGTCCGTTCGTCTACAGCTACGGATCGTTCCTCGAGACGAACCTCGGAAGCGGTTTCGGAAAATATCCGCTGTGGATCGCGAACTACGGCCCGGTGTGCCCGTCGGTGCCGAGCGGCTGGAGCAATTGGAAAGTGTGGCAGTATTCGGACGGCGGCGGGAGCCTCGATCACGACGTGTTCAACGGCACGCTCGCCGAGCTGAAAGCGTTCGCCGGCGAATTGCCTCCGCGCGGATATCTCGATGCGGCGAGCTGCTCGACGATCACCGGGTGGGCGCAAGATCAACCGGTGCCGACGACATCGATCGACGTGACCGTCACCGTCGATGCGACGCTCGGTCACACGGGCACCGGAAGCTTCAATCTCGTTGCGAACGCCACGCGCACGGATCTGAAGACGGCGATCGGATCCGAAAATCACGGCTTCTCGATCGCGACGCCGCTCAGCTTGCTCGATACGGAAGCGCATCACGTGTACGCGTACGGAGTTCCGATCACGAGCGGCCTCACGACAACGCTCCTCACGAACGCGCCGAAAGCGATCACGTGCCCTTACGCGACGGCGCCGCTCTCCGCCGAAAAAGCCGTGAAGCGACACATCGTGTCGTCCGCGTCGCTCACGTCGTGGAAGCTCTCGCGATTTTTCTCGCTCGCCCCCGAGACGGCTGCAACCGTCGCGGCGTATCCCGATGGCGACGATTTTCCGACCGCGCCCGAGGTCGTGAAATCCGACGACGGATCCGCGGCCGTGTACGTGATCGATGGCGCGGTGAAGCGTCACGTCGTGAACAAGGCATCACTGAGCGCGTGGCATCTCACCGTGACGACGATGACGGCGGCGAAGCTCGACGCGATTCCGCAAGGACCGGATTGGCTGCTCACTCCGTTCTTGATGGAGGCGGTGGGCGCGCCCGAGGTCTACGCGATCGATCTCGCGCCCGCGACCGCGCCTGGCAGCGAACCATCGGGCGAGGACGGCGAGTCGACCTCGGAGTCGCAGCTTCCGACGGGCCTCGCGACGAGCGTCGAAGGCAACACGTCTGGACAGGCCGACGACGGATCGGACGCCACGGGCGCGAACGCGGGCTCGGGTGGCGGCGCGAGCGAGTCGTCCGGATGCTCGGTCACCAAGGGCGGCCGTGGGTCGAAGGACGGGGAAGGCGCGATCGCGATTTTCGGTCTTGCGCTCGGGATCGCGGCGGCTCGAAAACGTCGCTCGAGCGCGCGAGCCCGACGCGCGTAAAGAGAGCCCGCTCGATTTGACGTTCCCTCGCGGGCGCGTTACCGCTCCCGCATGATCGAGGTTCGTGAAATCCAGGTCGGCGGCGACCTGAAGGAATTCCTGGGGGTGGTCGATCGCATCTATGCCGCAGATCCGAACTACGTGCGCCCGCTCGACATGGATGTCGGCGACCGCCTGAATCCGAAGAAGAATCCGTTCTTCGAGCACGGCGAAGCGGTCCTCTTCACGGCGCATAAGGGCGGCAAGTGCATCGGCCGCGCGAGCGCGTCGATCGATCGCGAGCATCTCGAGCGCTACCAAGACGACACGGGCTTCTTCGGATTTCTCGACACGATCGACGACGAAGAAGTCGCGCGCACGCTGCTGGAGCACGCCGAGAAATGGCTCGCGAAAAAAGGCATGAAGCGCGCGCGTGGTCCCATGTCGCTCGGCATCAACGAGGAGGTGGGCTGCTTGATCGAAGGCTTCGACACGCCGCCTTATTTCTTGATGTGCCATCACCTGCCGTATCAAGCAGGCCTCATCGAAAAAAATGGGTACGTGAAAGCGAAGGATTTTTACGCGTGGAAGTACCAAGTCGGCGAAATCAACAAGCGCACGAAGAAGGCGCAGGAAGACATTCGCGCGCTGCCCGAGGTCACCTATAGGCCCCTCGAGCCGAAGCACGTCGAGCGCGACGTGAAGATCGTCACCGACATCTTCAACGACGCGTGGAGCGAAAATTGGGGCTTCGTCCCGCTCACGGCGAGCGAGGTCGCGAAGATGGCGCAAGATTTCAAGCTCATCTTGGATCCGCAAATCACGCGGCTCGTGTTCATCGACGGCGAGCCCGCCGCCGTGGCCGTCGCGCTGCCGAATTTGAACGAGCTCATTCGCGATCTCGACGGCAAGCTCTTTCCGCTCGGCTTCGCGAAGCTCCTCTGGCGTCTCAAGATCACGGGACCGCAAAGCGGCCGCCTCGTCATCCTCGGCATCGCGAAAAAATTTCGACACGTTCGAAAGTACGCGCCGCTTTCCGCGTTCCTCTTCGCCGAGCTGAACGACGCCGGTCAGAGGGCGGGCTACAAATGGGGCGAGCTCGGCTGGACGCTCGACGACAACGGCCCTGTCAACGCCGCGATTCGCCTGATGGGCGCGAAGCTCTACAAAAAATATCGCGTCTACGACAAAGCGCTCACGTCGAAATCGAGCTGAAAATAAGGGGTCTTGCGATGAACGTATTGGTCACCGGCGCGAGCGGATTTTTAGGCAGCCACGTCGCCGAGCAGCTCGCTCGCGCGGGGCACGTCGTGCATGCGCTCGTGCGCAAGACGTCGAACGTGAAGTTCCTCGAGACCTTGCCGCGCATCCAGCTCTTCGAAGGCGCCGTCGAGGACCTCGAGAAGATCGCGAAGGCGGTCAAAGAAGTGCACGCCGTCATCCACTCGGCGGGCATCGTCAAGGCGAAGCATCCGGACGATTTCGGCAAGACGAACGTCGAAGGCACGCGCAACGTGATGATGGCGGTCAAAGCGCATGCGCCGAACGGTAGCGAGCCCGACTTCAGAGACGCACAGGATGGGTGAGTAACATGGCCTCAGGACGCGTGGGCGCGCTCAAGCCCGCCGCAGCTACAGCAAAGACGCTCTACAAACCGAATGGCTGCGTCGCCGTGGTTTCCATCTCGCTCTGCAACCAGGCGGCAACCGATGACAATTTCCGCATCGCCATTGTTCAGAGCGCATCGACCGACCCCGCGCCGGCAACGACGGAGTACGTCGCGTTTGATT
>JAICXU010000729.1 GCA_025934595.1 Polyangiaceae bacterium
GGGCCGCGCGTCCGATGCACGATGCTTCGTTCCACGCGCCGACGGCGTGGAGAATCGCGCGCACCGGCAAATCGCCGGGACCCGTCGCGATGCAGCTTCCGAGCGGCTGCTCGCCATTCTTCATCGCCTCTTCTTCGATGACGTCGCCGCCGCGCATGCGAAGCGCATTGCCGACGCCGCTGCGCATTTTCATTTCGTAGTTCGCGCTCGAGACGATGCCTTCGGTGGTCGCGTTCGCGATGTCTCCCACGTAGAAGCGAACGCTCACGTTGCCGATGCGATAGGAAGTCGCATCTACGGGCGTGACCTCCGCATGGCGCACGGCGCTGCGGATCGACCGTGAGATCATCGAGAAGTGATGCGCGCACGCCGCCGCGCACGACGGACGCTGCGCGGGATCTTTCGTGAGCATCTCTTCGAGAAGGCGCTGGAAATAGCCCGCTACCGGATTCGGGGCGACGGGAAACGAAGCCGATTTCGAGGCATCCAGCGCGTCGTCGACGGTCGCGAACGGATAGCGCCCGTAGCGAAGCGCGAACGCCGTCGCCGCCGCGCCGTAAACGTCGGTCGCGCGATCCGAATCTTCGCCGCGAAGCTGCTCGGGCGCCATGAAACCGAGGGTGCCGCTGACGTTCGCTTCGGGCGCATCGCTCTTGCCGACGGCGATCCCGAAGTCGCCGAGTCGCACGCCCGTTTCCGGAGCGCCGAACACGTTCGACGGCTTCACGTCGCGATGAATGACGCCGGTTTGATGCGCGGCATGCAGCGCACCGCAGACGTCGTGCATGACATGGCAAATGAACCAAAGCGGAAGCCCGACGCCGAGCGCCTCGCGCCTTCGATGATCGAGCTCCTCGAGATCGATGCCGTCCACATATTCCTGCACGAGATAGGGCGCGCCTTCGTGTACGCCGGCGTCGATCGCACGAACGACGCGCGGGTCGGGAATTTTCGCCATGATCCGCGCTTCGTGCAGCACGCGCTCGATGGTGGCGTCGTCGTGCACGCCGCCGGTCGTCGGGTTGATGGGTGGCGGCGCGACGCTCGATCGCGGCTCGCGCACCGTCTTCAAGATCACGGGGATCGCGAGGACGCGGTGCTTCGCGAGATACACCTCGCTCATACCGCCCTGTCCGAGCAGCCCCCAAATCTCGTAGTCGCGGATGCGATTTCCGAGAGTCGTCATCGTGATCGAGGATAGCTCGTTACTTCTGCATCAGCAGGGCAAAGCGATCGAGATCGGCTTTCTTGTGACGCTCGGTGACGGCGATGAGGAGGTCGGACGTGCGATCCGGCTCGAAACGCGCGAGCGGAACGCCGGCCAAAATGCCCTCGTTTTCGAGACGTGAAAGGAGAGGTGCGACGTCGCCCTTCTTCTTGCGCGCGACGAACTCGTTGAACGTGGGCGCAGGATACGGGAGCTCCCACGCGCCCGTCTCGACGAGCTTCTTCTTCAAGTACTCCGTCTTCGCGAGGCATTGTTTCGCGACCTCGACGAAGCCGCTCTTGCCGAGGAGGCTCATACGGATCGTCACGGCGAGCGCGCAGAGCGAGTGATTCGTGCAGATGTTGGACGTCGCGCGATCTCGGCGAATGTGCTGCTCGCGCGTCGCGAGCGTGAGCACGTAGCCGCGCTGGCCGTTCTTGTCGATCGTCTCGCCGCAAAGGCGTCCCGGAATTTGCTGCAAGAACGCGCGGTCGTCACGGCATGCGAAGAGACCGCATCCGGGCCCGCCGTTTTGCGGAGGCACGCCGAGAGGCTGTCCTTCACCGACGGCGATGTCGACGCCGAGCGCGCCCGGCGGCTCGAGAAGCGCGAGTGAAAATGGATCGGCGGAGCACGTGACGAGAAGCGCGCCGTGCTCGTGGCAAATGTCGGCGATCTTGCGGAGGTCGCCGATGCATCCGTAAAAATTCGGATAGCCCACGACGACGCACGCGACCGCGCTCGGCTTGCCGTCGCCGGCCTCGAGCTTCTTCTTGAGACTGGCGAGATCCAGCGTGCCCGTGTCGTCGTTTTCGACGGTTTCGATTTGGCTCGATCCGCCGGGCATTCCGCGGACGTACGTGCGGATCGTCTCCGCGTATTCCGGATGCACGCCGGTCGTGACGAGCACGTGCGTGCGCTTCGTGAGACGACGAGCCATGAGCGCCGCTTCCGCAGCCGCGCTCGCTCCGTCGTACATCGACGCATTCGCGACGGGCATTCCGAAGAGCTCGCACACGATCGTCTGGAACTCGAAGATCGCCTGCAGCGTGCCTTGCGCGACCTCGGCTTGGTAGGGCGTGTAGGCGGTGTAAAATTCACCGCGCAAAAGCAGCTGATCGACCGCGGTCGGTACCGGATGGTCGTAGATGCCTGCGCCGAGAAAGCTCAGCATCCGCGTCGCGCGATTTTTTTCCGCGAGCATGGACAGCTCGTCCAAGAGCGAAGCTTCGTCGAGCGAAGGCTCGATCGCGAGCGGCCCTTGGAGGCGAACCTCTTTCGGGATCGGGTCGAAGAGGGCGTCGATCGTGCGCGCGTCGATCACGCGCAGCATTTCCTCGATCTCGACGGGCGTATGAGGCAGGTATCGCATTTCGACTCCTCGGCTCAATGCGCCGATTCTTTGACGTGCGTCGCGTATGCCGTTTCGTCCATCAGCTTTTGCGCGGCGTCGTCGCTCGCTTCGATGACGACCATCCAGCCTTTGCCGTAGCAGTCTTCGTTCACGAGCTCCGGTTTCTGCTCGAGCTCCGCGTTGA
>JAICXU010000351.1 GCA_025934595.1 Polyangiaceae bacterium
CGGCCGACTTTGAGCCAGATTCGAATCGATGCGCTCGCGGCGACCTCGTCAGCTCGACCTCAGGAAGACCCTCTTCCTCTTGCCGAACATGATCACGCTCTCGAGCATTTTTTGCGGGTTCGACTCGATTCGGCTGAGCGGCGGCGCCACCACCGACGACGACTTCTATCGCGCGTCGCTTTTGCTGGTTTTTGCGCTGTTTTTCGACATGTTGGACGGTCGTGTCGCGCGCCTCACAAAGACGCAGAGCGCGTTCGGCCTCCAGATCGACTCGCTCGCCGACGTCATCTCGTTCGCGACCGCGCCCGCGCTTCTCGTCTATCGCTGGTCGCTCTACCAGAAGGGCACGGCCGGTCTCGTCGTCGCGTTCGTGTTCGCGGGCGCGGGCGCGGTTCGTCTCGCGCGCTTCAACGTTTTGTCGATGGGCGAAAGCGGAAAACCCACGAAGCCCGGCAAATACATCGTCGGTCTTCCCGTTCCCGGCGCTGCGGGAATTTTGATTTCGCTCGTCGTCGCGAATCACGCCGTGACGGGCGCGCTCATGGGCCCTCGTTACACGTGGGCGATGATGGTGCTCACGGTGTTCTTGGCGTTCTTGATGGTATCGACCATCAAGTTCCGCTCGTTCAAGGATCTTCGCCTGAACGCCGCGTCGATCGCGCTCGTCACGTTCGCGGTCGGGTCGAGCGCCATTATTTCGCTTCAAACGAAGCCCGCGTTCGTGCTCGTATGGCTGCTCGGCTTTTACGTGGCCATCGGTTTGGTCGAGACGATCGTGAGCTATCCGCGTCGTCGCCGCGAAAAACGAGCCGAACGGCGATCGAGCGTCCCGCCTTTGCCTTGAGGCGCCGCTTTGCGTCCGCGCACCTCGACGCGCGACACCACCATCTCCACGATCTCCGATTTTCGTTTCAATAGAAATTCCGGAGCGGTCACGTCGACGTGCCACATGCCGCGCAGAAGCCTCTCGTCTTGCACCGTGACGGTGGCGAGCGCGAGCGCCGACACGCACAGGTGATGCGCGTCGACGTCGTCGCGAATCTCGCCACGACGACGAAGCTCTTCGATGTACGCGACGACGGCGTCGAACACGGGCTTCGCCTTTTCGCCGATGACATGCAGCGCGAGATCCTCGGTGGCGCTCGTCTCGTGCCGCAAGATCGAGAGGATGGCGCCGTGGGACGCGTAGAAATCCATGATCATCCCGACGAACGCTTCGGCGAGCTCGCGAATTTTCGGTCGGGCCTGGGGCACGGCCAGCTCTGCGAGGATCGTCCAACCCGCATCGCTCATCGCGCCGAGCGCGCGCGCGATCACCTCGCGATAAAGGCCGGCTTTGTCCGAAAAATAATGGTGAATCAGCGCTTGTTGCACGCCGGCCGTGGACGCGATGCTCGCGAGACGCGCTCCATCGAAGCCTTTGATGGCGAACTCGCTCTCCGCAGCCGCGAGGATTCGCTTCTTCGTTTCGATCGCGTTGCGCGTCTTCTTCGGTGGCTTCGGCGATGCCGCGCCGGCGGGCGCACGACGCGATGCGGGTGGACCGTCGAGAAAAAATCCGTCGCGCGCGTCGTCGACATCGGTGCGCAGCGGATACGCACGATGGCCTTTCGGTGGACTGGGAGAGATCGTCACGCGGACGCCTCCCAGTTTTCGTATTCGATCACGTCGAGCCGCTCGAACCCTTTGCGCACGTACGGCGTGAGCAGGCCGAGCTTCTTCACGTTCGGCACGATCTTCGAGAAGAGGAGCTTTCGGAAGAGCGACATCATCTCGCTCTTCTCGCTGAGCTCTTCGCATTCCTTCTTCGGGAGGCCGACGCGCTCCCAGACTTCCTGGCCGAGGAATCGATCGCGGAGAAGCTGCGAGCTCTCGAGGATGAAGTCTTCGCGATCGCGGAGCTCCTTTTCCGGCATGTCCTTGTACATGTCCTTCAGCGAGAGCACGCCGAACGCGACGTGGCGCGCCTCGTCTTTCATGATGAATTCCGTGATCTGACGAATGAGCGGCTCGGTCGATGTTTGGTGCACGAAGCCGAATGCGCCGAGCGCCACGCCTTCGACCATGATCTGCATGCCGAGGTATTTGAAGTCCCAGCGCGAGTCGGTGAGGATCGTGTCGAGCAGTTGTTTGAGATACGGGCTGATCGGGTAGACGAGCTCGAATTTTTCGCGGAGGTAGCGATCGTAGACCTCGACGTGGCGCGCTTCGTCGAACACTTGCGCGGCGGCGTAGAACTTCGCGTCGGGAGTCGGCGCGCTGTTCACGATCTGCGCGGTCGCGAGGAGCGCGCCTTGCTCGCCGTGCAGGAAGTTCGAGAGGATGTAGCTCCCCATGTGATGTCGAAGACGCGGAATTTCCGTCTTCGGATCGAGCTTGTTCCAAATGTCGGTGCCGTAGATCGGGTTCGCTTGATCCGGCGAATTTTCCCGCTCCGGATCGACGTCGACGCTCCAGTCGATGTCGACGCGCGCGTTCCACATCAAGTCCTTCGACTTTTCGTAAAGCGCGCGGAGGTCGACGCGCTTCGATGCGTAGTCCCACGTGTATGTGACGGGCAACACGGAGCCGTCGAGCGTCTCGATGCCTTCGGGTCCGACCTTCGCGGGCTTCGTCATGCGACGCGCGAGCTCGGTGTATCCCTCCGGTGGAAGCTTCGCGGCGTTGAGGCCCGTCGCGCTGCCGCTCGACGCGCTCGTTGCAACCGCGGCTCCGCTCGGCGTGACGGGGATCATCGAAGGGGTGAGATTCGGAATCGTGTCGGACGCATTGGCCATGGCGAGCTCCGTTTTTCCCGGCGAAAGCGCGCGCGGGAACGAATTGCTAATTTACTAATAAGTAAATTATCAAACCGCGGCCCGGCGGCAAGGATCGATTTTACTTTTTAGTAAATAAGTAGTCGCGTGTAGGTCCGGTGGGCGCGAAACGGCGCGTGAAACGGCCGCGCGAGACAACCTCGTGCGATACCCTCGTGCGATGAGCGTGCTCGCGTGGCTCGCGCGCCGACGCCGATACGTCCTGGTGCTGACCGCCGGCATCTGGATCGCGATGATCGCGCGGATCGTCGAGCAAGGCGGGCGCTGGACCGCCGGCGCGCTGCCGGTCGGCTGGGATTTTCTCGCGTTCCTCACGGGCGCCCGAATTCTCGCCGACGGCAACGGCGCGCATCTTTACGACGCCGATCTCCAGAATCGCGTCGCGCACATGTTCGTGCCGGGTGACTACACGCTGTTCGACTTCGTCAATCCGCCGCACTTCGCAGTGCTTTTTTTACCGCTCGCCTTCACCTCGCAGACGTTCGCGTACGTCGTCGTGACGATCGCCAATCTCGCGATGCTCCTCGCGGCGCTGCGATTTCTCGGTGCTCCGCGCATCGCATTCGTTTACGCGCTCGGCGCCTTTCCCGTCGTGTACGGGCTGCTCGGCGGACAGAACTGTTTTCTCAGCCTGCTGCTGATGGCGCTCGTCGGACGATGCTTGTCCACCGAGCGCTTTTTCGTGGCCGGGCTGTCGGCCGGCGCGCTCGTCTACAAGCCTCAGCTCACGATCGCCTTCGTCGTTCTGTTTCTCGTGATGCCTCGCGCTCGGCTACGCGCGCTCGCGGGATTCGCGACGAGCGCGTTTGCTTCGCTCCTCGTCGGCGCGATCGCATCGATGGACGCGTGCATGGCGTACGTGACGCTGCTTCCGACGCTCGGAGCGTTCCACGACAAGTTTCGCATGGCGCTCACGTACACCGTGCGCGTCTTCTTCGAGATGCTTTTTCCGTCGTGGCCTCGCTTCGACGCCGCGATCGCCACGATCGTAGGTCTCGCCGTGCTCGCGTTCTTCGGCGGGTGGGCGCGCAAGCGACCTCCGGAGCTCGCGTGTGCCGGCGCGGTGTGGGCGACGCTCGCGTTCACGCCGCACGCTTCCATCTACGAATGGACGCTCCTCATCGCACCGCTCGCGTGGCTCTACCCTCGAATCGAGGAGCAGGCGTGGATGCTCATTGCATCTCTCCTCTATGTGGTCGCGCTGGTTTCGACGCCGATCGCAGAAACCATGACGGCTCGCTTCGGATTCGCCATTCAGCTCGCCCTACCGGTTCTATTCTACACGGCATGGCTTGCGATTCGTGCGACGCGAACCGTGACCTCCTAATCCTCCACCGCGCGGCTCACCACTACGTTGCGCGCCGTGGCTTTCACGGGATTCGCGCCCGCTCGTCCCCGAAGGCCGATCGTCACACGCGCCGTCGGTAGGATCGACGTCGCGCAGGTCGCGAGCGGCGCGCCATCGGCCGACACGCTCACCGCGCCGCTCTTTCGCTCGACGTGCCAATGACTCGCGTCGGGAACGGCGCACGTCACGCCGGCATCGACGCCAATCGTGAATTCGTTGCCGCTCTCGTCGCGCAAAAATAGAATCGGCGTCTCGAGTTTCCCCGTGTCGAGATCCAGGGAAAAATCCCCGTAATTCGCGTCGGCGACGACCACCTGAGCACCGGCGCCGAGCGAGAGACCTGTGCCCGGTGCGTTGCCTTGCGCCTTGTCGAACGACAGCGACGGCCCCGGCAAACGGTCCGGCGCGATCGATTGGGTGTCGGTCGAGAGCAGCGCCTTCACGTCGGTCGAGTACGGGCCGCGTGCGTCGAAACGCAGGCCCGTCAGAAATCCCGAGTCGTCGAGCCACAACGCGAGGCCGGCATCGGGGCTCGCGATCGTCGAAATCGTGGCGTCATCGGGCGGTCCGCCGGCGCTCGAGCCACCGGTCGCCGATTCGGTCTCCACGAAGGGAACGAATGCACCGGTCCATGGCGACCATCGAAACCATGAGGTACCG
>JAICXU010000806.1 GCA_025934595.1 Polyangiaceae bacterium
ACGCTCGCCGCGTTCAAAATCTCCGGCGGCATCCTTCTCTTCGCCGTCGGTCTCGAGATGATGCGCGCCAAGCAATCCGAAACGCGATCGACGAAAGAGGAGCGGAGCGAAGCCGAGTCGAAAGAGGACGTCGGCATCATTCCGCTCGGATTGCCGCTGCTTTCGGGCCCCGGCTCGATCGCGACCGTGATGGTGCTCGTCGGAAAAGCGAAGACGCTCGAGAACCGCATCGCGGTCTACATCGCGATCACGGCGGTGAGCGCCTCGGCCTTCTTGATTCTGCGATCGGCGGGCGTGGTCTCCCGCGTCCTCGGGCGAACCGGCATCAACGTCATCAGCCGAATCATGGGATTGATTCTGGCCGCGACGGCGACGCAGTTCGTGATCGACGGGATCCGCGAAGCGTTCCCGAAGATCCTCTGAGGATCAGTTTTCCGTCTTCGCGTATACTTTGATGTTCGCGTTCGTCGCCGAGTCGTACAGCGCGAGGTGCAGCATGATGGTTCCGTTCGGCGGAATCGTCGGTGCGTTCGAGCCAGGAACCGTGAGACCCGACCAACCGAAGATATCGGTGCTGCCGGAGCTGTTGTTCGTGCAGTCGGTTCCTTGCGTGCAGTCATCGTTGCTCTTCGTGCACGCCGTCATGTCGGCCGGCGGGTAGAGCGACGTGGCGTAGGCCGTCATCACGGTGTCGAAGTCGTCCGTGCCGTTGTTCGGACCGTCCCACAAAGAAACGGTGACGGTGCGGGCCGTCGGATTGTTGATCGCGATGTCGATGAACGAAACGAGAGTCGAGCTGTCGACGGTGGCGGGGCATCCCGAAAACGCGTCGACGGCGCCCGTCGTCGTGTCGGCATCGAGGCCGAAAACCTTGTTCACCGTGGTTCCGACGGTCGAGGAGATGGTGATGAAGTTCGGATCGGGCGGAGGCACTTCGCACGCCGACGGCGTTCCGTACGAGCACGCAGCGCTGCACGTGTATACACGACCTTGTCCGGACGTCGTGCACGATGCGCCGAGCACGAATTTCGTGTTGCCCGGATGACATGCATTGGCCGGCTCGCTGCAGTCGAAGCCCGTCTCGAATTGGCACGTCGTGCTGTCGCAGACCTGCGGCATCGTTCCGCAGTTTCCACATGCCGTTGCGGCATACGTCTTGGAGGGATCGCACGCGTCGGGACCGGTGACCTCGCCGTTGCAAGCTCCCCATGCGGCCCATGTGAAGGGACCACCGCCGTCGGCCGCGCCACCTTGGCAGATGCGCGTCTGCGTTCCGCACATTCCGCACGACTCGGAAGCTTGCGGATCGCTGAAGCCGAGGCTCGGATCGCACGGGCTGCCTTCGGGAGCCTTCGGGGGGCCGGCGTCGTATGCGCCACCGCCGCCACCACTGGTGCTGCCGCTGTCTTTCCTCGGTGTGGTCGATGCGTCGCTGGGATTGTCGCCTCCGCCGTAGTCTTGGCTGGCGCCGCCACTTGCATCGGGCGAGTTGTCCACGGGCGCGTTCGCCGCGGCCGAGCAGCCGTACACCACGAGAGCCGCTCCTCCCAATACCGCCATCGTTCCCAGGGTTCGCATTGCGCGCATCCGTTTCCTCGCTTTGATTTCTGTGTAATTTCGAAGTGAAGAGCTCGAGGCGTGAAGACTTCGGGGCGCGGCCACGTTGCCGCGAGGGCCCTGCTATCCCACACCAGCGCATATCGGCAAGCGAAAAGCGTCGATGTAGGTGAATGAGTGATGCGCTGGCCATAAGCGAATCGTGTGCCGGGCACAACCCAGAAAATATCCGGCAAAAATCGCGTGGGGTCCGCGCTGTCCATCGTGAGCGCTCGCGCGAAGCTCGCGCGTCGTCGCGGCGCGCTCGCGGACAAAAAAGAAAAAGGCTCCGAGCTTTCGCTCAGAGCCTCTCTCTTTCACTGCTCTTCTGATTTCGAACGGATTCCGATCAGAAGTCGCCGTGGCCGTGACCTGCGTGACCGCCGGCCGCTGCCTTCTCCTCTTTCGGACGCTCGGCGACGAGGCACTCGGTCGTGAGCATCAAGCTCGCCACCGACGCTGCGTTCTGGAGCGCCGTGCGGACGACCTTCGCCGGGTCGATGACGCCCTGGCTGAGGAGGTTGCCGTACTGGTCCGTGGCCGCGTTGTAGCCGAAGTCGTCTTTGCCTTCTTTGACCTTGTTCACGACGATCGAGCCTTCGAGGCCCGCGTTGCCGACGATCTGGCGGAGGGGCTCCTCGATCGCGCGGCGGATGATGTTGACGCCGAACTTCTGCTCGTCCGACACCTTGAGCGCGTCGAGCGAGGCCTGGGCGCGGATGAGCGCCACGCCGCCGCCGGCGACGATGCCCTCTTCCACGGCCGCGCGGGTCGCGTGGAGCGCGTCCTCGACGCGGGCCTTCTTCTCCTTCATCTCGGTCTCGGTGGCCGCGCCGACCTTGAC
>JAICXU010000728.1 GCA_025934595.1 Polyangiaceae bacterium
ACGTCGGTGCGCTGCACGGCGTTCTTCTCCGTGACCGAAGGCTGCGACGGAGTTTGGCGAAGCCTGAGCGAGCTCGGCTCCACGATGGGCGGCGGGCTCGACGAACGCTCGCGAAGCTCGCGCATCACGGCATCGGCGAGAGACGACGGCGGCGACGAAGGATAGGCCGAGATCGTCTCCTGCGTTTCCGGATCGAGGGCGGTCGAAGCTTGGCTCGACACGGGCGGCGCCATGCGCGCGATCTCCGCGCTCGCGGGCGGAGCGACGGACTCGCTGCGTTCGACGACGTCGGAGTTCGCGATGCGTTGCTCGACCGGCGGAGGCTCGATGCCGGCGACCGAGCACATCTCGTCGATCGAGGTCGCGAGGAGATCTTCTCCGCCGACGCCGCGAACGCCACGCACGACTCCGCGCGACGCGAGGGCGACGAGCACCTCTTCGAGCTGCGAAGGCTCGGCCTCGCCTGCGAGCAACAAATCGCGCGGCGATTCTCCGAGAGCGATGCGCTCGATGAGCTCACGCTCCACGTTCGGCGTCGCGAGCAAGTAGCCGGCGAGACCCGATCCGTCGAGCTGCACGCGGCTGACCGAGATCGTGCGCGTGCCGGCAAGAACGGCCGCGGCGGCACGTGCGAACGCGATCGCGGGGGCGAGTTGATCTTTCAGCAAACCCTGCAAATTCGGCTCGATTTTCTCGGTCGAGATCGCGACGACGAAGCGCGCGGCGGTGACTCCGAGGAGAGCCGCGAGCACGCGCTCGCCGGCTTCGTAGCGACCGTCGACGGCGGTGCGCGTCGCACGTTGCGGCGCGCCGTGACGGATTTCGATCTCGTACGAATGCGACGCATCGCGGATCGCGAGCTTCGATTCCGGACGTGACGCGCAGACGATCTCGAGGAGCGTGCGCATCGTCATGCCGTCGAGACGACCGCGCACCTCGCCGGCGTTCTTCAAACGCGCTTCGATGCGCGCCCGCGGCCACAGAGCTTCGCGAACGCGTGCGACGATGGCACGTGCATCGCTTTCTTTGCGCAAATACGCGGCGGCGCTCGCGCCGAGCTCGCGCACGCGTTGCAACAAATCTTCTTTCCAGGAAAGCAAAATGACCGGCGTATCGCGGAGCGCCACATCGCGATGCAACGCGCGCGAGAGCGCGAACCCGTCCATGCCCGGCATGAGGATGTCGCTGACGACGAGGTCGGGTGCCCAGCGATACGCGAGATCGAGCGCGGTTTTGCCGTCGAGCGCTTCGTGGACGATGCATCCGCTCGTGCGAAGCAAGTCGGCGATGAACCACGTGACGCCGGGATCATCGTCGGCCACGATGACTCTTCGACCTTCGAGCTTCACGTCGGCGGCGGCGCCGCGGCTTCGCAGCGCACGCTCCGCGCTCGCGCTCTCGTGCAGCCACGGTGCGAGCGGAATCGCGCCTTCCGGTCCGCGACCGGTGAAGCGAACCGCGCCTTCGGTGCGCGTCGTGACGACCTCGCGCACGCGTGCGATCGCTCCCCAAATGGCACCGAACACTTCTGCGCCTTCGCCGAGCGGAACGCGGCAGCTGCGACCGGTGCTGTCGACGGCGTCGACGAGCGCGTGCCTCACTTCTTCGGCGAGACGCTCACCGAGCTGCTCGAGCGTGGGCTCGCCGAGCGCAACGCGGATCGTGTGGCCATTGCGCTGGTCGACGACTTCGTTGCAGGATGCACGCAAAAGCTCGGGCGAAACCGGCTTTTTCAGCGCTTTTTGAACACCGAGCGCCACGAAACGCGCGCTCTCCGACGCGCCCGTGAAATGTCCGAGCACGATGAGGGGAATCGACTCGGTAAGCGGGTCGTCGAGCAACGCTTCGACCGCGTTCGTGGCGCCGTCGAGATCGCCATCGAGCACGATGATGTCCGGCCCGAGCGATCGCGCGCGGTCGGCCACGTCTTCCAAATTCTCCAGGCGCTCGCACTCGAACGCGCGATCCTCACCGATGACCTCGGCCGTCTCCTCGTTCGCGATCACGAGCGCGGTGAGCGGAATCTCCGCCGGCGCGGTCGTCGCCGGTCTCTCGAGCTTCGGCGCCCGACGTTTCGGATCACTCCATGCGAGGGCAGGCAAATCGTCGACGAGCTGTGCGAGCGACCCGAGGTCGTCGCTCGTCGCGCGTCTTCGTTCGACGACGGCGTCGAGCCGCGCCTCGGCATCTGCCAGCGCGCTCGCCATCGCCTCGAATCGGAGCAGCTTGGCGCCCGATGCGATCGCGTGCAGCTTTCGCCGAAGGTCGTCGCGTGCGCTCGACGATTCGGGATCGTTTTCGAGCATCGTGAGCGCGGTTCGCGCGTGGGCGACGCGTCGTCCGAGCGAAGCCACGAAATCAGCGCGCGCCCCTCCGAGGCCGCCCCCCTCCGAAACGATCTTTTTCGCGCTCTCCATGCTCTTTTTCCTTACGCGTGAGCCCGCCGCAGGGCCGCGTTCGTGCGAGAAAACGTGGCATTCGTCCGAACCGAGCGGGGCTAGCATGGCCCTACCAGAGCTGACGCCCGCGGGCTAGTTTCGAGCGATTTGCCAGCGTATAGAGGGATATGGCCCGTCGCGCCGGCTCAGGGCTCGCGTTTCGCGCCGCGCGTGCGGCCGATCTCGCGCGCCTCGTCGCCATCCACACGGCCGCTTTTCCTGATGCGCGTCGCGAGCCCGAGCGCCGCACGAATTTCACGCACAACGTCCGCGGAAGGCTCGGCGATTTGGTGATCGCCGAGCGCGAAGGCG
>JAICXU010000886.1 GCA_025934595.1 Polyangiaceae bacterium
CGGTCCGAGCGTGACGACGGTGATGCCGTGCGCATTCGGAATCGTGACTTTGCCGTTCGCGATCGTCGCGTCGGACGATAGCGGCATGCGGCTGCCGTCGCCGTGAACGACGGCCGACGGCGCGAGCTTGCCTCCGCCGACACGCTGCGCGTCCGCTTGCGACAGGGTCTCGGTGACGTCGACCGTCGGCGAGCAAGCCGCGCACGCGATCGAAATCAGCGGGAAAATAAGGCCTTTCACGCGGTCCTTTGGAACTCGACCGACGATCCGAGATGTCCGAGCCGGCGCGCCTCGAGACAACACGGCGAGCCCGGTTCCACGATGCGACAATCTTCCGGACGAACGGCATAGAGGGCGCAGGGGAACCTCGCGGGGGTGGATACGTCGAGGCCCGCGCATCGGTTTCCGGCGTTCTTCATGAAGCGCCAGCCCGGAGGCGATCGATCCTCTTCCGTGTATATTGCAAGTAATTTTTTTCCCATGCGCGCATCATCGCTCTCGAGGAGGTGCACCGTGCGCGGCGCGTGATGACAACAACGTCCGCACGCGACGCAATCGGAGCCGTCGGCGGCGGGTGCGCCTTCGATCGGCGCGAGGCTCGTCACGACGTGGATCATACGATCAATGGCCATTTCAGCTTCGAGAGCTGCGGAGCGAGCCGCTTCAACGCCGTGCGCGTCTCTTTCGCCGTCGCGCGGGATTGAGGAATCCGGCGAAGGGTGGTGTGGAGCAGCTCGGCGAGCGGCGCGAGACCTACGCGCGAAGCGAGCGATGCGACCGGCGCCGGCAACCCATCATGACCGACGTGCATCGAGATGAGCGCGATTTCGGAGTCGGCCTCGAAGAGCGTCTGTCCCGTGAGCGCCTCGAACGCGAGACATCCGAACGCGTACACGTCCGCTGCTTGCGCCGACGGCTTCGCTCCCTCGACCTGCGCTCCCCAAACTTCGGGCGCGCCGTAGGGCCCCGTCGCACAGCCCAGACGAATGTGTCGTCCTGCGAGACCGAAGTCCACGAGGACGGGCTCGTGGGCGTCACGCAGAACGACGTTCGACGGCTTGATGTCGAGGTGGCCGACGCCGTGCTCGTGCATGGCCTCGAGACCGGCGAGCACGCCATCCAAGATCGCGAAGCATCGATTCATGTCGAGCGCGCGAGCCTCGACGGCGCTCTCGAGGGTCACGCCTTCGACGAGCTCCATCACCAAAATCGGCTTCGGGCGAGCCGCGAGATCGAACGTGACGAAGCGCGCGAGGTTCGGATGTTGCGGGATCGCGATGAGCGCGGTGGCTTCGTCGCGAAACAATTTTTGAAACTCGGCTTCCGAGATCAGTCGTGCTGCGCTTGCCGAGTAATCCGGCACTTTCAACGCGAATTTTTCCGCGTCAGGGTCGTGACGATCCTCGACGCGATTGCACACGAACACCGAGCCTGCGCCTCCCGTACCGAGCGCGCGTACCACGTAGAAGCCGCCGAGCGTGCGACGCGCCGGCATCCATGACGGCAGCGAATCGTCGGTCATGAGCGGCGCCATGCTGTTTCGCATGACTTTGTCGACGGGGAGCATCGCGAGATGCGCGAGCGCGGAGCCGACGAGATCGGAAAGAGCGATGGGAACGTCGGCGCAGAGCTCGCGAATCCATTCTGCGATCGTGCTCGGCGAGAGCAGCTCGACACCATTCACGACGCGCGCGACGCTGACGGCGATCGAGCTGTCCATGAACGCGGCCGGCGTGCTCGTGCTCGTCGGCATCGCATCCGGATCGATGCGAGACTTCGCAACGCGCGACAGCTGACCGATGGATCGCAATGCCGCTTCGAGATTCGTGAGCGCGTCGGCGTCGCCCACTTGTGCAGTCGTGAGCGCGCGAAGCGAAGGGGCGATGCGCACGGCCTCGAGCGAGCCATGCAGACGCACGAGCGCGGTGCGCAAAATCTCCGCGCGCCGCGAAGCGTCCGCGAAGAGCTCTCGCGCGAGCTCCTCGAGCGCGCGAAGACGCGGATCGAACGACATGTTCGCGGGAGCGAGCGAGTCGATGCTCGAGATGCTGTCGCGGACCTCACGGACCTCGCGACCCGCAGCCGCACACGCGGTGAGAAATGACGAATACCTCGAAAAAACACGGATCAGATCCGGATCCATCGAAGCTTCGGCGAGCGTCTCGAGCTCCGCCGGCTCGACGAACGA
>JAICXU010000320.1 GCA_025934595.1 Polyangiaceae bacterium
GCTCGAAGACGTCGCTCGTGAGCGTGACGGTGTCGTTCTTCGCGCTCGTCTTCGTGAACGTCTTCGCGGGGAAGGAAACGGAGAAGCTGCCGTCGGCAGAGGCGATGCGCTTTGCATCGGGCCATGACGGAGGCGGGGTCGGGGTCGACGGCGAAGTCGAAGGCGAAGTCGAGGTCGAGGTCGAAGGCGAGGTCGAAGGCGAAGGCGAGGTCGAAGGCGAGGTCGACGATGTGGATTCCTTGGAGCGACACGCGAGAAGAACGATGGCGAATGCGAACGTGCAGCACGCCCTCGTCACGGCGTCGGCTCGTAGAAGTGGACGCCTTCGAGGAGCGTCTTTGCTTCGAGGTCGCGCGCGGGCGGTGCGGACGCATGCCAGACGGCCGAGACCGTGAACGCGCGATCGTTTCGGACGAAGAGCCGAAAGTGCGAATGCATTTTCGTGGGACCCGCGCTCGTGTGGAGCACGTACGAGTCCTCGATCTCGGCGCCTTGCACACCATCGACGGTGATCGGCGAAGGGCCCTCTTCTACCGTAAAATCCTGCAGATTCTCTTTCATCACGCCGAGCTCGTTGTCCATCAGCTCGTTCGCCGTCGAGTCGGGAGGCACCGCCGCTGCGATGAGCAAGAGCCCGAGCGCGTCGTCTGCGCTCACGGCGTCCGACTTCGCGAGCGTCAAAAGAGGTAAGCCGATTTTTTTCGCGACGCGAGCCTTGAGCTCCTCGGTGAGACGCGGATTGGCGGACGTGCGAATTCTCGTCGCGAGCTCGTCGTCGCCCATCACGCGCATGTACGCCGGAACGGCAAGGCTCACGCCGAGATCGTCGAACCGGACGACCGGTGCCGCGGTTGCCGCTGCGTCGGGCGGGGGCGTCGCGCTGGGCGACGTCGCGGAAGGCGCACCGGCAGGTGGAGACGCCGCCGGCGCCGGTTGCGATCCCCCACATGCGAGAAGAAGCGCCGAGGAAACGAATGAAATGACGATCTGCTTCGCGTTCATGGCCCTCTCGCTTGTCCGCCGTCGTCATCGAGCGTGCCGGCATCGACCTCCGGATCGATTTCGCCGACGACCCATTTCGCGAGCTCGCGCGCACCGTCGATGTCGAAATGCACGCCGTCGGGTCGAATCGTCTTTCCGCCGAAATCGAGATCGCATTCTCGGTTCGGGCAAAGCCGAGCTCCGAGCTCGAGCACCTTCACGCCTTCGTTCGCAGCCGCCGCTTTTCGAAGCGACGCGTTGATGCAATCGGTCTCTTTTCGATACGGCTCGCTGTCGTACGGGCCGAGCGGGTAGGGCAACGTGGCGAGATACACGTCATGATTCGGCGCCTTCAAATCCGCGAGACGTCGCTGCACGGTGCTCTCGAATTTGTCGTCCCACGGAGCCGCGCATGCGAGGCGCCAGCGTCCTTTGACCGTGATTCCATGCAGGAACGCGCCGCCGAAAAACACGATCGTCGCGTTCGGTCGGATCGTCTTCACGTGATCGGCCCACGCGTCGCCGTAACACGTGTCGGCGAGCATCGTGCAACCGTCGCGACCTTCGAGATCCACCGCGAGCCCTTTTCGCTGCGTGCTCCGCAGCGCCCAGCCGAGTGAGTTCGCCGTCGAATCACCGACCATCATCACGCGAAATGTGACGACCTCCGGAATGGGGACGGCGACGACGGGCGGTGGCGCGGGCGGCGGCGGCTCCGGACGCGCGAACGTAGCTCGCACGACGAGGAGGAGAGCGAGCGCGACTGCCGAGGGCACGACGAAGATCGGTCTGCCGAAGGGAACGCCATTTTTGCGAATGGGTCGCTCGATCCAGCGATACGAAAGAGCCGCGATGGCGAACGTGATCGCGATCTGCGCCGCGACGAGCGAAGCTCCGCGGAGGTGCACCCGTTCGGTGGTGACGAAGACGTCGACGGGCCAGTGCCACAGATACGCGCCGTAGCTCACGGTGCCGACGAGCGTGAGCGGCTTCGCGGCGAGCCCACGCGCGATCCAGCCATTTTCAGCATGAACGCTGCATGCGATGAGCGCGACGCACGCGAGCTCGCTGATCCAAAATCCGCCGTGGTAGAGGAGCGGATCTTCGCCGCGCAAATTCCACCACGCCCACGCGAGCACGCCCACCGCCATGGCGCCCACTGCATCGAGCACGCGCGTCTTGCCGGCGAGCCAATTCGATCCGGGCCCCCACGCGCACGCCAGGATCGCGCCGGCGAGGATGCCGCTCGCCCGCGTGTCCGTTCCCAAGTACACGCGCGAGAGGTTTTCGGGATCGAACAGGATCGCGGTGGCCGCGATCGAGAGCGCGAGCAGCCCGAGTGACATCGCGAGCACGGTCTTCCGCGAGCCGCGCCGAAGCGCGAGCATCACGAGCAGCGGCCACACGACGTAAAACTGCTCCTCGATCGAGAGCGACCACGTGTGCTCGAGCGGCGACGGATGCGCGAAGAGATCCCAGTAGCTCTTGTGCGAAAGGATCGCGCGCCAATTCGCCACGTAACCGAGCGTCGCGATCGCATCCGTGCGCAGATTCGAGAGCTCGCTCCGCGTCGCGACGAAGCGACCATAGGCCGCGACCGCGGGCATGAGAGAGAGCAGCGCCGGGAAAAGACGCCGCGCGCGTCGTACCCAGAACGCCGAAAGCCCCATTTTTCCCGTGTTATCGTGCTCCGCGAGGAGAAGCGACGTGATCAAGAATCCCGAGAGCACGAAGAAGAGATCGACGCCGAGGTATCCACCCGGCAGCGCTCCGTGCGCATGGAAAAAGAGGACGCCGATCAGCGCAACTCCGCGCAGACCGTCCAAAGCCGGAAAATGTCCGATGCCGCGGCTTTTGGACGCTGAGCTCAAGACGGTCACGATAGCAAAACCCTCACGCGCGAGGACTCGACTTCGCTTCTATGAAAGCGCATCTTGATGGAAGTTCCCGTCAGGATGCGCGCACGCCCGCGCGGTATTTCAGGACGCGCGCAAGCCTGCGCTATTTTCCGAACGTCGTCATGGCCCACGCGCATTCCCACTCGCATCCGCACCCGCGCGCACACGGCGATGCGCATTCGCACGGGCCTAGCCACAGTCATTCTCCGGGGCACTCGCATGCGCAGCCGCCCACATCGTTCGATCGCGCGTTCGCCGTCGGCATCGCCCTGAATTTGGCGTTCGTCGTCGTCGAGATTTTTTACGGCGTCGTCTCGCACTCGGTCGCGCTCTTGTCGGACGCCGGGCACAACTTCGGTGACGTGCTCGGGCTCGGTTTTTCGTGGGGCGCCACGGTTCTCGCGACGCTGCGGCCGTCGCATCGCCGGACGTTCGGCTATCGTCGCAGCACGATCGTCGCATCGACGGCGAACGCGCTGATCTTGCTGTTCGTCACGGGCGGGCTCGCGTGGGAATCGATTCGCAGGCTGATGGCGCCGCCCGAGGCGCAGGGGAAAATCATGATCGTCGTCGCGCTCGCCGGCGCGGCCGTGAATGCGATCTCGGCGCTCCTTTTTTTTCGACGTCGCGACGATCTCAACATTCGCAGCGCGTTCGCCCATCTTGCCGCCGACGCGGTGCTCGCGCTCGGCGTGGCCCTCACGGGCTTTTTGATCATCGTGACGGGTTGGCTCTGGCTCGACCCGGTGATGAGCTTGATCCTCGCGGTGACGATCTTCGTCGGCACGTGGTCGCTCATGCGACAGTCGATGAACTTGATGCTCGATGCGGTGCCCGAAGGCATCGATCCGGCGGAAGTAAAAAAATTCTTGGCGACGCTCCCCGGCGTCGTCGACGTGCACGATCTCCACATCTGGGGGCTCTCGACGACCGAGACCGCGCTCATGGCGCACCTCGTGATGCCGACGAGCTCGTGCAAACCGGAGTTTTTGGCGGACGCCTGCAGCGAGCTCCATAAGCGCTTCGACATCGATCATTCGACCTTGCAGATCGATCCCGACGACGCGCCAGCGCCGTGCAGCCTTGCGTCCGACGAAACGCTGTAGACCTGGACCTAGGCTGCAGACCGAGACCGAGACCGAGACCTCTAGGTCCAATGCCGTTCGCTTTCTTGTCCGAACCTCTAGGTCGAGGTCGCGGTCTTCTCTTTCCCGCTCACGCGATAATGAAGTGTGAGCACACGAAAGCCGAGGAACGTGACGTCGTGCTCGCAGTGCACGAGGTCGTCGTCGTCGACCCAGAGATGAAATGTTTCGTGCAGCGTTCGGATGTACCAAACCCGCAGTTTTTCCCCTGATTTCTGCACGCGATAAAAGCCGGCGTCGCCGAGCCCTTTGCCGATCGACTCGATGCGGAATCCGTTCGCCTCGTCGTTCTTTGGCTCGAGGAGCACCGTCGCGTTTCCGTTCGGCATCGGAAAGACGACCTTCACGCAGCGCCCTTTTTGGCGCGGCGGCTTCTCGGTCATGTAGAAGCCCGTGTAGATGACCCTGCCGGTCTTCGCGAGCTTACGGAACCAACCCGTGTAGCGAATCTCGCCATCGGGTTTTTTGAGGAGGACGATCTCGCTCGTCATGCCGCGCGCCGTGTCGAGCCCGTCGAGCGGAAAGTTCAGTTGATCGACCTTGCGGCTGATGGTGGTGACGAGGAGCCAGAGCGCGATGCGCGCGGGGAAATACGTCGTAGCCCACGTGTCGAGCTTGTAGGCGGGCGTGTTTTCGTAGAACGCGCGAATTTTTTCGTGCACGCGCGCAGGATCGAACGTCGGCGACGCGAGCACGTCGAAGCGCGGAATGAGCCCGCCCGTTCCCGCGCGACGTTCGAGCGAGAGGCCCTCGCGTTTCGCCGTTTCTGCGTACGGGCTCTCGCCGATGTGCTCGCTGCCGAGGGGGCCAACGAGCCACGGAACGTCGTCGGGAGATCGGCGCGACCCGAAGATCCAGATCAGCGCGTAAATGAATTGCGCGCCGATCCAGCCGACGAGGTCTCGCACCCCGCTACGCTATCAGTTGTTGTCGAGACCGAAGGTGCCGGCGTCGATCGCCCAGTCCGCCATGCTGTGCGTGTTCACGCCGATGGGCGTGACGCGCTGCTCGCTGCGACCGTTGATGCCGCCGTCGGTTTGTGACGACGTGTTCTTCATGTCGACCGAAATCGCGAGCGCGGCGTCGCGATCGGCGCAGTAGTCGCC
>JAICXU010000386.1 GCA_025934595.1 Polyangiaceae bacterium
CATCGATCGCGGAGGTGCGTCGCTCGGAAGGGGCGCGGGGATCGTGAGCGCATGACCGTCGACGTTCTCGCCTACGAGCGAAATCACGGCAGCCGGTTCGACGCCTTCCAGTCTGTCGGGCGAGATTTTCGCGTGGGCGATCGCCGTGAGGAGCGCAGCGGCGGTGGCGTAACGATCGGCCGGGCTCTTCGCGATCGCATGCATGACGACGGCCTCGAGCGCGGGGCTGATGTCACGATCCGGCGCTTTTTTCCGCGGTTCCGGAGGTGTCGTCGTGAGATGGGCCGTGAGCACGCCGAGCGGCGTGGGTGCACGGAACGGGACCGCGCCGGTCAGCATTTCGTACAGCATCACGCCCACCGCGTAGACGTCGCATCGTGCATCGAGCTCGTCGCCGCGTGCTTGCTCCGGCGCCATGTACTCCGGCGTTCCGAAGATCATGTTGTGCGCCGTGAGCTCGGTCGTGCCCGTGCCTCCGCCGCCCGTGACGATTTTGGCCATGCCGAAATCGACGACCGTGACCTGGCCGCCGTCGCGCAGGATGACGTTCGCGGGCTTGAGGTCGCGATGAATGACGCCTTGCGCGTGTGCAGACGCGAGCGCCACACACGTCTGCGAGACGATCTCGAGCGTGCGTGCGGTGTCGAGCGGTCCGTCTTCGGCGATCACGCGGTCGAGCGCCTTGCCCTCGATCTTCGGAAGCGCCATGTAGAGGAGGCTCGAGGCTCCGCGGCGCGGATCGGGAACCTCGCCCGAATCGAGAATGGGCGCGAGATGCTTGCCCTGCAACCGCCGCAAGATCGCGACCTCGCGCAAGAAGCGGCCACGGATTTGCGCGTCGCCGAGGAGGTGCGGATGAATGACCTTGAGCGCGACGCGGTCGCCTTCTTTGAGGCGCTTCACTTCGTAGACGATGCCCGTGCCGCCTTCGCCGAGCACGCCGCAGATCTCGTACTTGTCGCCGAGTGTTGCGCCGATCGAGATCGGCGGCGCCGACCTTCGAATCGATCCCGGCGCGCTCTCGATGGCCTCGCTCACGAAAGCGATCGTACTCCGCGGCCGCGCCGGCACGACCTCATTTTTGCGGGCACGCTGCGCGAATTTTCGGCGACACGCTGATCGGATCCAGCCTTTTTTTCGGCTCAATCGCGCGCCACGCGGCACATGCGCCTTGCGCGGCCGCCGTCGCATCGAGCGCGACGTACGCATCGAGCAGCGCGCGATGGACGAGGGCGAGCTGCGAGCGCGTGAGCTCTCCGCTGCCGAGAATTTTATTTCCACGTGACACCGCTTCGACATAGCGACCCGCCGCGACGTCAGCTTGCAAGAGAGGCAGCTCGGCTTCGGCGCGTCGTTGGATGTCGAGCGTGGCTCCCGCCGCTTCGTCGCGCGTGGTCTCGCCGCCGAGCCGCGCCTCGCTCTTGCCCGCATCGGTGAGCATCAAGTTCACGAGCGGGACGAGGATCACCTCACCGCGCACGAGGGGCCGCGCTTGCCCGTTTCCGGTCGGCTTTCGTCCGTTGTACGCGTCGAGCTCCCACGCGCGATTCGGGTCGCCGAGATACCGGCGCGCGATTTGATCCATGCGATCGCCTTCGCCCGCGATCACCGTGAGCACGTACGGGATCAGTACCTCGCGACCTTCTTCGGGCGCGATCCACGACACGCCGTGATTCGCGCGCGCGAGCACGTCCGCGCGTTTGGCGTCGCCGAGCCATTGCGACGAGAGCGCGGGCCAAGTCTCTCCCGCGACGACGATGTGGAACCTCGGCGCCGGAATTTCGAGACGCATGCCTGCGACGGGCGCGCTGCCGCCTTCGGAGTCGAGCGCGTTGGCGCCCGCGAGCACGGTCTCCATTTTCGGATCGCCGTAGACCCGTTGCGCGATCTGCGCGAGCGACTCGCCCGGCTTCACGACATGCGGAAATGCATGCACATTGCACGGAATAATCATACAAAAGCCAGCCAAAAACGCGATTCGCACGCCCTTCATGGCTCTCCTCGTTTCGCCGTCGCGGCGGCCTCCACGTCACTCTCGCCTGCGTCCGCGTCTTCGATGCCGGCGCCGGTCATGTTCATCGTGACGTCGAGCGAGAGAGTCTCGCCGGGGACGATCTTCACGCTGCGCTTCTCTGCCGGCGCGTTCGGATGAAGCAACGTGACGTAGTGCACGCCCGGCGAAAGCGGAATCGGTCGCGCGAACGGCGTCACGTCGATGCGCTGGCCGTCGACGAACACCTCCGCCCACGGCGTGACGACGACGCGCAAAAATCCCATGCGCGCGGGGACGAGCTCGAGCGGCGCACCGCCCGTCGCGACTTCCTTTTGCTCGCCACCGCGCGTGAGCTGGATCGCGCCGCCGCCGATCGCGAGGACGAGAGCCAGCACCGCGAAGCCGAGGAGCGCTGGACGAATCGGCGCGCGACGCTCCTCGAGGACGGCGGCGATGGATTGATCGAACGTGTCTTCTATGAGCTGCGCCTTGACGAGAGCTCGCGTCACGAGAGACTTTCGCGGCCCGCGAATGCGGGCGCGGACGAAATCGTCGAGCGCGTCGGCGACGGCGAGCGCGCTCGAATAACGATCGCTCGGGAGCTTCGCGAGCGATCGCATGATGACGCGCTCGAGCGCGCGCGGAACGTCCGGCGCACGCACGCGAAGAGGCGTGGGCGGATCTCGGCGAATGCGCTGCGCGGCCTCCGCGGATTTGTCGTCCTTGTCGAACGGACGCACGCCGCAGCAGAGCTCGTACATGACGACGCCGAGAGAGAACACGTCGCTCCTCGCATCGACGAACTCGCCCAGGATTTGCTCGGGCGACATGTACGCGGGCGTTCCGAATCCTTCGCTCGGCGTGGCCGTCGGCGTGTGCTTTCGTGGCTCGGAGATGAGCTCGTCGGCGGTGGCGAGGCGCTCGCGTTGCGCGATCCCGAAGTCGACGATCTTCACGTCGCCGGATTTCGAGAGCAGCACGTTCGCGGGCTTGATGTCGCGATGCACGATGCCGCGATCGTGAGCGTGCGCGATGCCCCGCGCGATTTCCGCGCCGATGTGCGCGACCGCATCGGGCGTCAAGAGCCCTTTTTTTGCCGACAAACCCGAGAGCACCGACGCGAGCGAGAAGCCGTCGACGTACTCGAGCACGAGATACATTTCTTTGTCGGTCTTCACGAAGTCGTGAAGGAGAACGATGTTCGAATGCGACAGCTCACCGAGGAGCCGCGCCTCGCGTTCGAGCTGCACGGCAAAAGCAGATGTGGGCGCGATCGTGGATTTCAGCGCTTTGATCGCGACGACGCGACCGAGCCTCTCGTGCTCCGCGCGATACACCGTCGACACGGATCCCGCGCCGAGCTCGAGCACGACGCGATAGCTTCCGAAGGTGATCTGCGACATGACTTGCGCGTCGCTCTACGCGAAGAGCGACTTCCCCGTCATGACTCTCGGCTGCGCGATGCCGAGGAGCTCGAGCATCGTGGGCGCCACGTCGCAGATGCGACCGTGTGCGCGAAGCCTGGCGCTCGCGTCGCTCGCATTCACGTAGAGAAACGGCACCGGATTCAACGTGTGCGCGGTGTGCGGCGCGCCCGTCGCTGGATCCTTCATCAGCTCGCAATTTCCGTGATCGGCGGTGACCATGAGCGCGCCGCCTTTCGCGAGCACGGCCTCGGCGATTTTTCCGACGCCGTCATCCACCGCTTCGACGGCATGAATGGCCGCGGGCAAGACGCCGGTGTGACCGACCATGTCGGGATTCGCGAAGTTCACGAGAATGAAATCGTATTTGTCCGAGAGGACGGCATCGACGACGGCCCGCGCCACGCCTGCCGCGCTCATCTCGGGCTTCTGATCGTAGGTCGCGACTTCTTTCGGCGACGGCACCATCATGCGGTCTTCGCCTTCGAAGGCTTGTTCGCGGCCGCCGTTGAAAAAATACGTGACGTGCGCGTACTTCTCCGTTTCCGCGCAGCGAAACTGCGTGAGGTGCGCGTGCGCGAGCAGCTCGGGAAATACGTCGTCGAATTTTTCTTTCGGAAACGCGACGGGCAAATCGAACGACGCGTCGTACGTCGACATGCACGCGTACATCGCGAAAAAAGCGGCATTTGTCCGAGAAAAATGCGTGAAATCGATGCCCGGAAATGCCAGCGCACGCGTGAGCTCGCGCGCGCGATCAGGTCGGAAGTTGAAATGCAGCGCGACGTCGTTCCCGTTCACGCCGGCATAGTCACCGACCACGAACGGCTCGACGAACTCGTCGGTCTTCTCGTTCGCGTACGATTTTTCGACGCCCTCTTTCCATGTCGCGAAACGCGGCGCGTCTCCCATGTCGATCGCACGAAATGCCTTCTCGACGCGGTTCCAGCGATTGTCGCGATCCATCCCCCAGTATCTTCCGGCGACGGTGCCGATGGCCCCGCGTGACGCGCTCTTCAAATTTTCTTGGAGCTTGCCGAGATAACCGGGGGCGGTTCCCGGCTGCACGTCGCGGCCGTCGAGGAAGGCGTGCACGACGACCTTCACGTCGTTTTTCCC
>JAICXU010001017.1 GCA_025934595.1 Polyangiaceae bacterium
AATTGAAGGACGTGTTTCGTGGCGGCAACGTCGCCGGCATCGTGCACCTCGGCGTTCTGCACGACCCGCGCGCGTCGGCCGAAGAGCATCACTCGTGGAACGTCGCCGGGTTCGCGAAGCTCCTCGAATACGTCGCGCAGTTCAAAGTGCCGAAGCTCGTCGTTCTCTCCTCCGCAAACGTCTACGGCCCGCAGCCCGGCAACGCGCAATTTCTCACGGAAGATGCGCCGCTGCTCGGCGGCTCGCGCTTCGGAGAAATCCGCGACCTCATCGAGGTCGACATGCTCGCGCAAAGCTTCTTCTGGAAGCATCCGGAGACCGAGACGGTCATCCTGCGGCCGGTGCACATTCTCGGAAGCGTGCATAATGCACCTTCCAATTTCTTGCGCTTGCCCGTCGTGCCGACGCTGCTCGGTTACGACCCGATGGTGCAAGTGATCCAAGAGCGCGACGTGGTCTCGGCGCTGAAGCTCGCGCTCAAGCCGGGCGTGAAGGGCATCTACAACTTGGCGGGGCCCGAGCCCATGCCCCTCTCGCGCATCGTCGACGTGCTCGACAAGAGCACGCTGCCCATTCCCTTCTCGCTCGGCAACGCGATGATGAAGCGACTCTGGTCGATGCACCTCACGAGCTTTCCGCCGCCCGAGCTCGATCACATTCGGTACGTCTGCATGGTCGACGACAAGCGCGCGCGAGACGTGCTCGGATTTCGTCCTGCGCTCACGATCGAAGAGACGATCTTGTCGGTACACGCCGACCGATGAGCGTCCGGCGCTTCGTCTCGTTCTGTCTCACGATTTGCCTATTTTTATCGGCGAAAATCGCGGTCGCAGCGACCACGATCGATCTCTATTCGATCGGCCCGGGCAACTACATCTTTTCGAAATTCGGCCACAGCGCGCTCTGCGTCACGAGCGACGCCTACCCGAAGACCCGGTGTTACGACTTCGGCGTCACGGACGCTCCCGATCCCGGCGCGCTCGTCTGGGGCACCCTTCGCGGACAGAAGCAGTTCGTCGCGGTCGGCGTCGATCTCGACGTGCTCGTGAAATCTTTCTCCGAGCAGGAGCGCGACATCTTCAAGCAGACGATTCCGCTCGACGAGCCGCACGCCGCCGCGCTCGCGAAGTCGCTCGAGGATTCGATCGAGCATGGCGACCGCTACGCCTACGATCCAGCGATGGACAACTGCACGACCGAGATTCGCGACCGGCTCGACGTCGCGCTCGACAAGAAGCTCAGTGCGCCGGGACCCGGCACGCGGTCGAGCACGATGTCGTATCGCGAGATCGTCGAAGAGCCGTTCTCGGGCCGCATCCTCGAGGAGACGGTGCTCGCGCTTCTCGTCGGCCCCCTCGCCGATCGACGTACGACGCCGTACGAGGCGCTCTTTCTTCCTTTCGATTTGCGCGACGCCGTCGAGATGCGCACGGGCGCGAAATCCGAGCAAGTGCACAAGCGCGATCGCGGCGTCGAGCTGCGCACGAGCACGAACGTGGGCCGCGGCACACTCGTGCTGATCGGCCTATTTTTGTCGGCGATCGTGTGGGCGGGAGCGCGCAAAAAAGAACCGAGCGTGACGCGCGCGATCCGCGGAGTCGGCATCGTTCTCGGGCTCGTCGCACTCGGTGTCGACGCGTTCGCGATCATCGCCACCTATCCATGGCTCGCGCACAACTGGGTGCTGCTCCTGCTCTGGCCGAGCGACATCCTTCTCGGCTGGTTGCCGAAGGACAAGCTCACCCTCTACTTGAAGGGGCGCCTCGGCGTGCTCGGCGCGATTGGCCTCGCGTCACTGGTTCACTTGATCGGCCAGCCACTCGTCGCTGTAGCCCTC
>JAICXU010001000.1 GCA_025934595.1 Polyangiaceae bacterium
CGGCGCCGGCGCGCGCGCGTTCGGGAGAGGCGAGGTGCGCTTCGATCCGGAAAGGTCCGCGCGCGCCCTCGCAGGGCTCGAGCTTCTCTTCGCCGATCGCACGTGCGGCTCGCTCGCGGCGGGATCCTGCGCGCAGATATTCACGCGCTACGCGACCGTCGCGTGCGAGCACGAACGAGACGTCGGGCCGTGAGAGCGCCGCGAGAAGCACCGCTTCGCCGACATGCGCGCTCTCGGTGCCGGTGGCTTTCAGGAATTTGCGACGCGCGGGGACGTTGAAGAAAAGATCGCGTACCTCGATGCTCGTCCCGGCCGAGCATCCCGTCGGACGAATGCGCGGCGTGGCGCCACCTTCGATGATGATCTCGGTGCCTTCGTCCTCGTCGTGGCGGCGGGTGACGAGCCCGAGGCGCGCGACCGACGCGATGCTCGGGAGCGCCTCGCCGCGAAAGCCGAACGTGGAGATGCGATAGAGATCGTCGATCTGGCTTATTTTGCTGGTCGCGTGACGTTGGAGGGCGAGGGTGGCGTCCTCGCGGGTCATGCCTTCGCCGTCGTCGGTCACGCGGATTTTCGCGAGCCCGCCTTGCTCGATCTCGACTTTGATCTTCGTCGCACCGGCATCGAGCGCGTTCTCGACGAGCTCTTTTACGACGCTTGCGGGACGCTCGACGACCTCGCCGGCGGCAATTTGGTTCGCGAGATCGTCGGGGAGCTTGTGGATTTTGCGCGGAGTCGTGCTCATAGCTGCGAAAAGCGGCGATCCATCGCCGCGAAGAACTCTTTCGTGCGCACGCGCGTGAGCGCCACCACGATGAGGAGCGCGATGACGTTGCGGGCGATGAGCACGCCGATCGCACCGACGTGGAAGATGCGAGGCCAATAGCGCATCGTGAGATCGATGGCCTCCTGGTCGTTCCCGGATTCGCGTACCGCAGTCAGCATTTGCCCGAGCTGGATGTCGCGGAGGTGCTTCGTCATCCAGAATGCGATGAGGCTCAGAATCGCCTGCGCGATCGTGAATTGAATCACGGGCCAGCGCGCCGATCCGCGACCCGCCATCGCGCGCGCTGCGAAGAGCACGAGCGTTCCGCCGAGGAGAAACGTGGCCACGGCCAGCGGATAGAGGCGTGACGACATATCGACGCGCGCGTCGTTCAGCTCTTGGAGCATCGCGATGCGCGCGGCGCGGGTCTGCGGATCGCCGCCCGAGCCGAAGCCGGTCTCGGGCACTTGCTCCGCGACGTCGATGTGTCCTTGATGCAGCTCCATCGCGTCGCTGCATCCGTTGATGAAACCAGCCGCGCCGAACACCCACGCAAAGAGGAGCGCCGCCACCAAAAACCAAGGTCGCTTCGGGCCCATGGCGCCTTCGGGTCGCGACGGCGGCGGCACCGAGCTCGCGCGCCCTTCTTGTCGCGGGCGCGGAGGCGGCGCGCTCGGCGGCGGCGAGGACTGCATCCTCGTCGGGATAGCACGTCGGCAGGCATTAAATGCCTGATTTTTACGCTCCGCGCTTTTGCTCGTGATAAGTCCGGGCTCCCATGCGTCGATCCCTTCGTCTCGTCTCCGCGCTCCTCGGTCTCGTCGCCTGCGCCTCGGTTTCTTCTGTCTCGTGGGCAGCGCCGCCAGCGGGTAAAGATCCGGCCGCGAAGAAGAAAGACGCGGCTCCGACTGCGCAGCTCTCGCCGGGCCTCAAGGACAAGCTGAAGAGCAACGATCCGAGCGCCATTCAGGGCGCGCTCGACGAGGTTCGAACGGCCGGACACGCGGCGGCACCTTTGGCGAACGACGTCGCAGGTCTGCTCGATCGCGGCACGACGTTGCAGCTCACCATCGCGGCGATCGATGCGCTCGGCGACATCGAAGTCGAGTCCACGAGCGGGTACATCGTGCCGTACGCGA
>JAICXU010000312.1 GCA_025934595.1 Polyangiaceae bacterium
CGCTCATCGATTGGTCGGATCCGTATTCCGATCCGCTGCGCACGCAGTTCATTCCCGTCGCGTCGCGGTTGCTTCCCGATCATCCGAAGCTCGATCTCGATTCGCTCCACGAACAAGAGGACGCGCCGGTCCCCGGGCTCACGCATCGCTATCCCGACAAAGCGCTCTTTTTGCCGCTCGATCAGTGCCCCGTCTACTGCCGCTTCTGCACGCGCAGCTACGCGATCGGGCTCGACACCGAGAACGTCGAGAAGGTGCACCTCCGCGCGAACGACGAGCGCTGGAATCGCGCGTACGAATACATCCGCTCGCGCCCCGAGCTCGAAGACATCGTGATCTCCGGCGGCGACGCGTATCAGCTACGCGCGCAGCAGATCGAAGAGATCGGCAACGCCCTCCTCGACATGCCGAACATCCGCCGCCTTCGTTACGCGACGAAGGGCCCGGCCGTCATGCCGATGAAGATTTTGACCGACGATCCGTGGGTCGACGCGCTCACGCGAATCGTCGAAAAGGGCCGAAAGCTGCACAAAGAGGTGGTGCTCCACACGCACTTCAATCACCCGCGCGAGATCACGGGCATCACCGAGCTCGCGATGAACAAGCTCATGGAGCGCGGCATCGTCGTGCGCAATCAATCGGTGCTCCAGCGCCGCGTGAACGACACGCCCGAGACGATGACGATGCTCGTGAAGCGCCTCGGGCACGTGAACGTGCATCCTTATTACGTGTACGTGCACGACCTCGTGCGCGGCGTCGAAGATTTGCGAACCACCGTCGACACGGCCATCCACATCGAGAAAAACGTGCGCGGAGCCACCGCCGGATTCAACACGCCCACGTTCGTCGTCGATGCTCCCGGCGGCGGCGGCAAACGCGACGCGCATTCGTACGAATATTACGATCGCGACAGCGGCATCAGCGTCTACTCCGCGCCGAGCGTGAAGCCTGGTCAGCTCTTTTTGTATTTCGATCCGCTCGATCAGCTCAGTGAAACGATGCGCCGTCGCTGGGCCGATCCGGTCGATCAAGAGGTGATGGTCAACCTCGCGATCGCCAAAGCGCGCGAGCACGTTCGATAGGCTGGACGCGCGGCAAGCTTGCGCGCTACTCACTTTCGTTTTCATGATTCGCCTCGACGCCATCTCGAAGCAACACGGGAAGCAGATCCTCTTCCTGGAGGCTTCCGTGAGCTTTTTCCGCGGCGACAAGGTCGGCCTCGTCGGACCGAACGGATCCGGAAAGTCCACGATTTTTCGGATGATCATGAAAGAAGAAGAGCCCGACGGGGGCTCGGTGTCCGTCGACCGCAACATCTCGATCGGTTACTTCAGCCAAGACGTCGGCGAGATGAAGGGCCGCACCGTGATGGAAGAAACGGTGGCGGGCGCAGGCGAAGTTTCGGAGGCCGCGCACGAGCTCCACGAAATGGAGCACGCGATGGCCGACCCCGAGCGCGCGCACGAGCTCGACTCGCTCATCGAAAGATTCGGCGCCGCGCAAGCGCGCTTCGACGAGCTCGGCGGCTATGCGCTCGAAGCACGCGCGCGCGAAATCTTGCACGGCCTCGGCTTCAAAGACGACGTCATCGACGACGACGTCGGCAAGCTGTCCGGCGGTTGGAAAATGCGCGTGGCCCTCGCGCGCATTCTCTTGATGAAGCCCGACGCGCTCCTCCTCGACGAGCCCACGAACCATCTCGACATCGAGTCCATCCTCTGGCTCGAAAAATTCTTGCGCGATTTCGACGGCGCGATCGTCATGACGTCACATGATCGCGAGCTCATGAACCGCCTCGTGAATCGCATCGTCGAGATCGACGGCGGCGACCTCACCTCGTACACCGGCAATTACGATTTCTACGATCAGCAGCGCAAAATCGCGGAAAAACAGCAGGAAGCGCAATACGAGCGGCAGCAAGCGATGCTCGCGAAAGAGATCGCCTTCATCGAGCGCTTCAAGGCGCGCGCGTCGCACGCCGCCCAAGTGCAGTCGCGCGTGAAGAAGCTCGACAAAATCGAGAAGGTCGAGCCGCCGAAGCGTCGAAAGACCGTCGAGTTCGATTTCAGAGATCCGCCGCGCTCCGGCGAGGATGTCGCGAAGCTCGATCACGTCAAAAAATCCTGGGGCAAAAAAACCATCTACGACGACTTCGATTGGCTCGTGCGACGCGGCGAGCGCTGGTGCGTGATGGGCGTGAACGGCGCGGGAAAATCGACGCTCCTCAAATTGGTCGCACGCGAGACGACTCCCGATTCGGGCAACGTCACGATCGGCGCGAGCGTGAAGATGGGCTACTTCGCGCAGCACGCGATGGACGTCTTGAAGGGAGACGAGACCGTCGTCGACTCGCTCCGCAACACGTTTCCGCTCGCGACGATCGGGTCGATGCGATCGCTCGCAGGCGCGTTCGGGTTTTCGGGCGATGACGTCGAGAAGAAAATAAGCGTGCTTTCGGGCGGCGAAAAAGCACGCCTCGTGCTTGCGCAGATGCTCTATGACCCGCCGAATTTTCTCGTCCTCGACGAGCCGACGAACCATCTCGATTTGGCGACGAAGGAGATGCTCATGACCGCGCTCGAGAAATTCCACGGCACGATGCTCTTCGTCTCGCACGATCGCACGTTCTTGAGCGCGCTCTCGAATCGCGTCCTCGAGATCGACGGCTCGAAGATCAAGACATACGGCGGCGGCTATCGTGAATACGTCGCGCAGTCGGGCCACGAGGCGCCCGGCGTCGCCGCGTCCTGACGCTTTCTCGAGCGCTCGCCAAATCTTTGTCCACGCTCGCCCGTCGGATCTCACAATGGGAGACGTGCGTCTCGCGAACGTGCGTCTCGCGAACGGCGAACGATCCGTTCGTGTGCGAGCGAGTACGACAACGCAATGCGCTGCTCGCGCAGCAGAAAAATAGGCTGTTTACAGCGTTCTTATCGCTCCCATCGCGTTGACAGTCTTCGAAACGGAAGGGTAAGGTTTCAGATGATGCGAAGAGAGATTGGTGCGCTCGTCGCTCTTGCGGTGTTGAACGTCGTGGGGCTCTCGGGTTGCGATCTCACGAAAGATCCGCCGCAGCCTCCCTACGAGGTCGTCATTCGAGTGGACAGCGATCCCGGTGTCCCGCTTCCTGGCGCGGTCGTCGTGCGGAACGGAAAAGACATCATCGCGACGGGGCCCGATGGCCGCGCGAAGCTGCAAATGGCTGGAAATGACGGCACGACGAGCGACTTCATGGTGCGGTGCCCCGCCGACTTCACATCGCCCATGCAGCCGATCTCGATCACGATCCGTCGTCTCTCCGGCGGCGGCGCGTTGCCCGAATACACGACGAACTGCCCGCCGAACGTGCGACGCGTCGTCGTCGCGGTACGCGCGGACGGCGGCCCGAATCTTCCGATCACGTATCTCGGCAAGCCCGTCGGAAAGACCGACCAATCCGGAGCCGCGCACCTTCTGTTGGCGATGAAACCGGGCGATCAATTCCAGCTCGGGCTCGACACCAGCGCGCCGGGCCTCGAGCGCCTGCGCCCGGAGAGCCCCGCGAAGGTGTTCGTCGTCAAAGACGCGGACGACATCCAAGTGTTCGACATCAAGTTCACCCTCGAACCGCTGAAGAAGGTCTATCACCCGCCGCCGCCGCGCCCCGTCCAGATCAAGCCACGACATATCGACAACTAGAAGAGGCGCACGCGCGCGTTCGAGGCCGATGTAGGCGCCTCTCCCATTGGATCAAATCACCACCAGACATGGACATAGAAAGATCCACAAAGACCGGAATTCTTTCAGTGTCGCAAAAATCTTCTATCGCTAAAATGTGCGGATTCGCCGGGTTTTTTTGAGATTCTTGTCAGAGTAGATTTTATAAAACTGTAAAATTCGCGTGGCACGAGACGTGGATTGAAGGGACGAATGGGAGACGGCGCCATGAAGAACGTTACCGAGCGACGGACCGATCGAGGAGCCAAAGCGCGTCTGCTCGCGCGCGCTCGCCGTTCGCGCGGCGCCGTCATGGTCGAGTACGCTCTCCTTCTCACGTTCGTCGCGGTGCCGACGGTCGTCGGCTTCACGGCGGCAGGCGTCACGCTCCTCTCGGCCTACATCAGCATGAGGGATTACCTCCTCCTGCCGACGCCCTGAAAAACAAAAACTCATCTCGATTGCGCAATCGAAGAGAAGAAACGAAACACGCAGTAACCCAACCAAAGAAAATAAAAACGGAGATACCACCATGAAGAAAATCAACATGAAGAAGTTTCTGAAGGACACGAAGGGCGCATCGATGGTCGAGTACGCGCTCCTCCTCTTCGCAGTCCTCATCGTCGCGGCCGCCGCGATCAAGGCGATCGGTCCGAAGGTTTCGCAGGCAGGCCAGAGCACCACGACGCAACTCGCTCCGGGCTGATTTCCGCGCTCGCTTCGCCCCGGGCGGCCGTTTTCTCACGGCCGCCTGCGGGCGAGGCGGCTTCTCATTCATGTTGCCGTTTCTGATCGCAGGAATCGTAGTAGCCGGCATCGCCGCTTGGACCGATTGGCGTACCGGAAATATCCCGAACTGGCTGACTCTCGGCACCCTCGCTCTCGCTCCTATCGGTCACATCGTCGTCTCGCTTGCTCATCACGCTCGGTTCTCCGAGGCCTGCGCGACCGGTGGCTGGTCAATCGTCGGTGCGTTCGTATGCAGCGCTATCCCGCTTCTCATGTATCGGCGGAGCGCTATCGGCGGCGGGGACGTCAAGCTTTTCGCGGCAATCGGTGCCCTGTTTCGAACGTCGGTCGGTGTGGAAGCAGAAATGTACTGCTTCATGGCCGCCGCACTCATCGCTCCGGCCCATTTGGCCTATGAGGGCAAACTTTTTCTGACGCTGAAAAACTCGTTCCTTCTCGTCTTGAATCCGTTTTTGCCTCAGGGCAAACGCCGCGTCGTCGAAACAACCAGCATGTCTTGGATTCGTCTCGGCCCCGCGATTTTGGTGGGGATGATTATTACGGCCGCGCTCTATTGGAGGGCCTGACATGAGCAGCATTCGAAGCTACTTCAGGAGAATCGCCGCGCTGGTTGCCAACCAGAAGGGCGCCGCGTTGCCGGAGTTCGCGATCGCGATTTTTCCGCTCGTGTTGATGTTCTTCACGTGGTGCCAAGTCGCCGAGATGTTCATCAACCATCTCGTTCTCCATCACGCCGCCGTCGTGGCCGCGCGCTGCGCGATCGTCGAC
>JAICXU010000825.1 GCA_025934595.1 Polyangiaceae bacterium
CGAAGCCCTCGTCGACGACGATCCACTCCGGCGCGCGCGCGGCGATGTTCGTGAACGCTTCTTGTTTCTCCTCGACGCCGGGCAGGGGATTTCGCGTTCGAACCGGATCCATACCGACGCGGACGACGTGCGCCTGCGGTGGGAAACGGGGAAGATACACGTTTTTTCCGTGCACCTCGATCGTCTCGCCGGGCCTCACGTTCGCGCGCAGCCACGCCTCCGCGTCGTAGCGCGGATCCAAGAGCAAATTCGCTTCGACGTCGACCGCGAGGAACGCTCCCCACGCGAGACAACCGGCGAGCACGAGCGCTCCGGCCGCTTTCAGCACGCGATTCGCGACGCCGAGCAGCGCATCGGCTCCGATGCCACCGTATGTTGCCCAAAGCGTCATTTGAGGAAGCAGAAACCGGTGCTCGGTGCGACGCGCGACGCAGTTGAAAAAAAGCGTGTACGAGACGATCGCGAAGAACGGCACGAGCGCGGCGAGACGGTCTTTTCCCCGCGGGGTCCCGAGCGAGAATAAAAATCCGAACGCGATGACCGGCGCGTAGACGATCGGGTAGTAGCTCGGGAACTTGATCACGCTGTCGAGCGCGGCGAGCAGGCGGCCCTTCGCGTCCGCCGAGTAATACGCGTAAGGCTGGCTCGCGGGACCGGTCAGGAACGCGACGCGTTCGCGAAAGCCGGTCGGATTCATGACGGCGCCGTCGACGAGCAACAGAAGAAGCGCTCCGAGCGCCGCCGCGATCACGAGCTCCTTGGCGAGCATGCGGAAATTCCGGCGCGCCCACCGATCCGAAATCGGCCACAAAATAAGGGTGATCGGCAATGTCAGCACGAAGAGCGCATACGCCTGGTCCTTCGTGGCGACGGCGAGCGCGCCGAAGATCGCGACGCGTCGAAGGAGCCGTGGCTCGTCGCCCGAGATCGCGCGAGCGAGCGCAAGGAGCGAGAGCGATGCCCAGAACAAATACGGCACATCGAGGTTCGTCGTCTGTCCGTAATACGTGAGGATGACGTTCGTGGCGGCGACGAGCGCGGCGCACGTTCCTGCACGCTTGCCCGCGACGAGCTCCGCGATCTTCGCGATCGCGTAAATGATCCCGATGGACATTCCAATCGCGACCGCGCGTGCGATGACGGCGTACGCGGTCATGTACGGGACCTTCACCGCCTCGCCGACGATGGCGGCCGGTGCGAGCGACGGCGCGTGAAGGACCATCACGATCGTGACGGGCAAGCTCACGATCGCGAGGAGCACGAACTGCGCCGGCGGATACGTGAAGTAGTGCCCTGGAGTAAACGTCTCGATGAGCCCCGGCAAAAAATCGCGCGGCGCAATGCCGTCGTTGTCCCAACCGTCCGACGCTGGCAGGCCCCACGTGAGGCCCGCGAGACGAATCACGGCCGCTGCGAGCAGAATCCAGGCGAGCGGAGAATCGAATGCTTTTCGGATTCGCTCGCGCATCGCGAGCTTCGCGGGCTCGCTCACGTTTCGGCGCCCAGGCTCGTCGCGGGTCCGTCGATGAACTCGCGAAACCAAAGCTCGAGCATCAAGAGCGTCCACGCGCGGTCGGGCGCATTGCGATCCGAATCCATCGAGTCGAGGACGCGAAGGACCTCGCGCGGATCGAAGAGACCGCGATCGCGAGCGGTCTTGTCGAGCAACAAATCCCGCGTCATTTGCGCGAGATCATGCTTCATCCAGCGTCGAAGGGGCAAACCGAAGCCACGTTTTCGGCGCGTCAAAATCGGCTTCGGGACGAGATCCTTCACCGCGCGGCGAAGCAGGCGCTTGCCTTGGAAGCGCATCAACATTTTTCCTGGAAGACGCGCAGCGAACTCCACGACGTCCGTATCGAGGAACGGGCAGCGGACCTCGAGCGCGTGCGCCATCGCCGCGATGTCGACCTTCACGTTGATGTCGTCGACGAGATACGTCTGCCAATCGAGATCGATGAGTCGACCAATCGCCGAGCGATGCGATCGATCGTCCAAGACTCTCTCGAAACGATCGGCCGTGGTCGTCGTCATCGCGGCGCGCATCGGCGGCATGTAGAGGAGATCTTTTTCCTCCGGCGTGAACTGGCACATGATGTACGGGTAGCGAACCGCCTCGCCGTCACCGAAGTGCTCGACGAAGCCCGCCACGTGCGGCGCGGCCACCTTCGTCGCGAGACCGAGCGTCGCGCGATACACCGCCTGGGCAGGACGCGGCAAAACATCGTAAAAATGAGCCAATCGCGCCGTTTTATAACGCGTGTATCCTGCAAACGTTTCGTCGGAGCCGTCGCCCGACAACGCGACGGTGACGTATTTCTTCGTCATGCGCGCGAGGCAATACGTGGCGATCGCAGAGCTGTCGGCG
>JAICXU010001008.1 GCA_025934595.1 Polyangiaceae bacterium
GCGATGACGGTCACGTCGATCGCGATGGCCCGCCCGGGCGGCGGCGGCAGCTTCGTCTCCGGCGGTTCGCGCGGCGGCGGCGGAGGATTCTCCGGAGGTGGCGGCGGCGGATTTTCGGGTGGCGGATTTTCGGGCGGCGGATTCAGCACGAGCTCCACGAGCTACTCGAGCAGCGGCGGCGGCGGATCGATCGGCGGCATCCTTTTCACGATCGTCCTCATCATCGTCATCATGTACGTGAAGACGCGCGTCGAACGCGTCACGCGCTCGGCGATCTTGAACGCCGAATACCAAATGCGTCAGCCCACGCGGCCGCCGCCGTCGCTTTCGCTCATCCAGCAACGCGATCCGAATCTCACCGAAGAAAGCATCCATGCGCGCGTGAGGCAGATGAGCGACATCTTGCGCGAGGCTTGGTGCAACGGCGACATGCGCCCTGCGCGTCCATTCGTTTCCGACGGCGTTTTCAGCCGATTTTCCGCCCAGCTCGGGCTCATGCGCCAAGAAGGCGTGCGCAACGTGATGAGCGACGCGCGCGTCCTCCACACGACGCTCGCCGCCGTTTCCACGACACCGCCGCTCGACTGCGTACATATCCGGCTCACCGCCGAAGCGCGCGACGCGAACATTCCATTCAACGCGACGCCGCAACAAGCGCAGCAAGCGCTCGCGCACAAATCGGTGGAGCCCTACACCGAGATCTGGACGCTCGTGCGAAGGCAAGGCGCCACTTCGAAGCTGCAGCCGGCGCAAGTCGGAAAGAATTGCCCCTCGTGCGGCGCTCCTCTCGATGCGTCGATGATGGTGAAGTGCAAATACTGCAACGCGCTCATCTGCTCGGCCGAGCACGACTGGGTGCTCGCGGAGATCACGCAAGAGAGCGAGTGGTACCCGGAGTCGTACGAAGAAGTGCCGGGCATGAATCAAATGAAGCAAACCGATCCGCTGCTCGCGCGCGAAGTGCTCGAGGATCGCGCGTCGTTTCTGTTCTGGAAATGGATCCAGGCCGCGCGTATGCAATCGCTCGCGCCGCTGCGAAAGTGTTCTACCCGAGAATTTGCGGCAAATGCGCAATCGCTCGGGGCCGTCGCGCAGACCCGCGACGTGGCCATCGGCGGTGTCGACGTCGTGATGTGCGATCCGGGCGGATCCGATCAGGACTCGGATCTCGTGTACGTGAAGATCTATTGGTCGGCCATCTTCGGTACGCAGAATCAAGGCACGCCGATGCAAACGGTGGCGCGACTTTCACGCAAGGCGGGCGTCGCGTCGAAGCTCGCGATGTCGTCGGTCGTGTGCGCGAATTGCGGCGCGCCGCTCACCGAGAGCGACACGACGCAGTGCGATCACTGCCACGCCGAGCTCGCCGCCGGTCAACAAGACTGGGTGCTCGACGCGATGCTGCCGCCGGGCGAGGTTCGTCCGCGCGCGCATGCGCCCGACGCTCCCCTTCCCGACTGGCTCGTGCCGAACATCGCCGACCCGCGCGAGCGACAAGCCCTCTTCGCGCAGATGGCAGCGGTGATGGCGAGCGACGGCAACCTGGACTCGAAGGAGAAGAAGCTGCTCCGCCTCTGCGCGCAACGATGGAGCGTGCCGCAGGATTTCGTGGCGCAGGTCATCGGAAATCCGCGGCCGATCTACACGAACATGTTGCAGTCGCAGTCGCCGCAGTGGTTTTTGGCGGGCCTCGTGACGGCGGCGATGATGGACGGCAAGATCGATTCGCACGAGCAAGCGATGCTGCAGAATGCATGCAGCGCGCTCGGCTTGCCGGTCGACGAGTTGCAAAGGCAGATTCAGGCTGCGCAGCAGAGGATGCGGGCTTGAGTCAGGTAGAGCGTGATCGCGACGGCGCGGAGCGTGA
>JAICXU010001032.1 GCA_025934595.1 Polyangiaceae bacterium
TCGATGCGCTGAAGCCCGAGTACTTCGAGGATCCCTCGCGAGGCGCAAAAATCCCTGCGTTGCGATCGCTCATGGCCGAGGGAGCGTGGGGCGAGCTCGAGAGCGTGTGGCCGACCGTCACGTATCCGTCGCACACGACGATGGTGACGGGCGTCAATCCTTCGCGTCACGGGATCCTCGCGAATCATCCGTTCGATCCGTTCTATTCGAATCTCGACGGCTGGACTTGGTACTCCGCCGACATCACGGCGCCGACGCTCTGGCAGGCCGCGCATGCAAAACATCTCACGGTGGGCGCAGTCTACTGGCCGGTCACGGTGGGCGCCGACATCGACTGGAACCTTCCCCAGTATTGGCGCGCGAAGAACAAAGAGGACGACAAGCTTCTTCGCGTGCTGTCGAGCCCGCGAGGCTTCGCCGAAGAAGTCGAGCCGCACACGCGCGGGCTGCCGAGCGAAACGCGCGACGACGCTGCGACCGGCGACGCCGCCGAGTACATGCTGCGCGCGAAGAAGCCGGATTTGATGCTTGTATATTACACGGATCTCGACGACGCCCAACACGGGTGGGGGGCATTCAGCCCGCAGGCGTACGACGCGCTCGAGAAGATCGATGGTCAAGTCGGTCGCCTCCTCGTCGCGGCGCAAGCGATCGGCATCGCGAGGGCGACGACGTTCCTCGTCGTTTCGGATCACGGATTCGCGGACGTCGATCGCGTGGTGCGGCCGATGGTGGCGTTCGCGAAGGCGGGCCTCGTCGACATCGATGGCGGGCGCGTGCGTGATTGGCGCGTGGGCGTCGTCCCTGCGGGAGGCATGTGCGGGATCGTGCTCAAAAATCCGAATGATGCGGCATTGCGCGAGCGTGTCGGTCAAGTGCTCGAGGACCTCGCCGAGAACAAGAAGAACGGCATCGCGAAGATCGACGGTGAGGACGATCTCGCGCGCGTCGAAGGTTTCAAGGGTGCGACGTGGGCGATCGAAGCCGCGCCCGGATTTTATTTCAGCGGTGCGTATACCGGTGAGCTCGTCGGACCGGGCGCCAATCGCGGAATGCACGGCTATCCGCCGGATCATCCCGACATGCACGCGTCGATCATCGCCGCGGGCGCGGCGGTGGGCCGTCGCGGTGAGATGGGACTTTTGCACACGGTCGATATCGCGCCGACGATCGCGAAGATCCTCGGGCTCGCGCTGCCTGCGGCAGAAGGCCACGCGATCGCGGGCATCGGAGAAGCGAAGTGATAGTCTGGGGCGATGGCTGACGACGCGCCGATACGAATCGGCCGGTACGTGCTCTACGCTGCGTTCGGCGCGGGCAGCACGTCGACGGTTCACTTCGCGCTCGAGGAAGGCGAGGGGTTCGCGCGGCTCGTCGCAGCAAAACGCTTCGTCGCGAATCTCGCGTCGAGCGCGGAGTTCGTCGCGGAGCTCGGCGCCGAGGTCCAGCTGATTTCTCGCGTTCGTCATCTCAACATCTTGCCGGTGCGCGAGATCGTGTCCGACGTCGGCGAATGCATCGTCGCGATGGACTACGTGCCCGGCGAAACGCTTGCGAATCTCCTGCAAGCATGTGCCGAGCGAACCGCGCCCGCGCCTCCGCCCGACGTCGTCTGTGCAATCGTCCGCGACATGCTGCAAGGCCTTCAAGCCGTGCACGAGGCGCGTGATGCGGAAGGCAAGCCGCTCGGTTTGATTCACGGAGACGCCTCGCCGAAGAACGTCCTCGTCGGCACCGACGGATTTTCACGCATGCTCGACTTCGGCATCGCGCGTGCGCTCGGCGATCTTTCGCTTTTGCA
>JAICXU010000255.1 GCA_025934595.1 Polyangiaceae bacterium
GAATCGCGCGCGACAGCTCGGCGCGGGGCAGGGGATTCGGCGCGTACGCATGCCGCAAGCGATCGACCCGCGATGCGGCTTCCTCGCAGCGGGCGCGAAAATTCGAATCGGACTCCGCGCGCGCTACGAGCGCGACGTGCGCTCTTCGTTGCAGGTCTTCGTCGGAGCAAATGAGGAGCGCGTCGCAACCCGCGTCGATAGCACGCACGGCGGACTCCTCGACGCCCATGCGCGCGGAGAGGGCTTGCATCTCGAGGTCGTCCGAGAACAAAACTCCCGCAAATCCCAGCCTTTTTCGCAAAATATCCGTGCAGAATACATGCGATAGGGTGGCGGGCGTTTCGCCGTCGATGCCGGAGTAGACGACGTGCGCGCTCATCATCGCCGCGAATCCGGCGCGAGCCGCGGCCGCGAAAGGGGCGAGCTCGATCTTCTCGAACGACGCTCGGTCGCGATCGACCTTCGGCAACGCGAAGTGCGAGTCGAGCCGCGTGTCTCCGTGACCGGGATAATGCTTCGCGCACGCGAAGGCCCCCGCCTCTTGGAGCGCCAGACCGAAGCGCACGCCGAGACGAGCGACGACGTCGGGATCGGATCCGAACGCGCGATCGCCGATGACGGGATTTTCCGGATTCGTGTTCACGTCGAGCACGGGAGAAAACCCCGTCGAGAATCCGAGCGCGCGAAGCTCCTCGGCTTGTGCGCGCGCGGCGAGCTCGACGAGCGCATCGCCTCCGGCTTCGACGAGTGACAGCATCGGCGGCACGGTCACGAAGGGCGCTTTCAAACGCGCGACGCGACCGCCTTCTTGATCGACGGCGAGGATCGGTGGATCCGTTCCCATGCTCGCGAGCGTTCGCGTGAGGTCTGCGACCTCGAGCACGTCGGCGGTGAGGTTTCGTTTGAATAGGATCGCGCCGCCGAGCGTTCCGCTGCGGAGAGCCTCCGCGAACGACGGCGTCGGCTCCGTTCCGTGAAATCCGCCCACCAAGAGGCTGCCGCAGATCCGAGAAAGCGACACGCGAGTTGAATACCACGCCGCGCGCGCGCATGATGGACCCGGATGCGGAAAGCGCTCATTTTCGGCTCGATCGCGCTCGTGTCGATCGCGTGTGGATCTCCGCAAAAGCCCGCGGACGGTGCGATGAATACGACCACGCCGACGCCCGCGAGCGATGGTACGGCGAGCGACGCGACGAGCCCGACCTCGGCGGCGGCCGAGCCTTCACCCGCGACGGCGAGCCCGCCTTCGGGCGATCGCCTCAGCGTCGACGAAGCGCGCAAATACATGGTCGTCTTGATCAATCGGGATCGCGCCACGATGCATCTCGCGCCCGTGACGCTCGAGGAGGGCGCAGGACAAACCGCGGGACAAGCGCACGCCGACGACATGGCGAAGAACGGCTACCTCGGACACTGGGGAACGGACGGCTCGGTGCCCGAGGAGCGAATCACGCGCGCGGGCGGCAGCGATTTCGACATGGAAAATGCGCTTTGCTTCACCGACGAAAAGCAGCGCACCCTCGATCCGAAGCCGACGATCGCGAGGAGCGAGGTCGAAAAAGCGGAGTCGATGTTCTTCAACGAGGTGCCGCCGAACGACGGGCATCGTCAAAATATTTTGAAGCCGTTCCACAAGAAGGTGGGCATCGGCGTGGCGCAGCCGAAATCGACGGCGACCGAAATCGCGGTGCCGTGCTTCTCGCAGGAGTTCTTGGATCCGTACGGGACCTACCAGCCGATCCCGAAAGATCTGAAGGTGGGCGCCATGCTGCATGTCGCGGGCGACATCCATGCGCCGGCGAAGCTCGCGGGTGTCGGGCTCTCGCGGATCGAGGCCCCGAAGTCGATCAGCGTGGCGGAGCTCAACACGCGAAGGAGCTATCCGATCCCGCAGCCCTACCAAATGTATTGGCCGCCTGGATACAAGACGCCCATCCCGATCAAAGTGAGCGGCAATTCGTTCTCGATCGACGTGCCGGTGAGCGACGGCGGAAAACCAGGCCTCTACGAAGTGAGCGTATGGGCGAACGTGCCGGGCGCCAGCGATCTCGTGATGGTGAGCTTGCGGACGATCCTCGTTCGCTGAAGCTCACGTTTTGCCGTAAAAAAAAGCCGATTTGCGATCGCCCGCGCGGCTTTGACATGCATGCGCGAGATTTGCGATGATCCCCCCATGCCTCTCATCGAGACCGAGGAAGCCGCCCGTCGACTCGCCCGCGCCATTGCGAGCGATCTTTCGCTCTACAACGAAGACAAGATCGTGGGAGGCATCACGAACGACAATCTGTTCGAGTCGCTGTCCGAGGAAATCGAGGAAGGCCGCGCTCTCTACAAGCGCCGCGTCTCGCCGGATCTCTACGCGAAGAATTTTTACGATCGCGCGCTCGTCGATATTTTGATCAAGGCCAAGGGGCACATCAAGTCGAAGCTCTGGTAAGCGCGCGCGTGCCTCCCGGCGGCAATCGCAAGGAGAGCGTGCCGCCGAGCTTGCGCCTTCGTGCCGACACGAAGGCAAGAGATATAGACCTCGACGGACGCTGGCTGGTCGTCGCGCCGCGTGAAGCGGCGGGCGTGCGCCTCGATCGCTTCGTCGCGGCCGCGCTCATCGGTCGCGTGAATGCGCCGTCGCGCGCCGAGCTCCAGCGCTGGATCGAAGCGGGGCGAGTCACGGTCGCGAATGCGCCGAAGAAAGCGGCCGACAAGATCAAAGAGGGCGATCGCATTTCCATCGAGCCGATGCCGCCGCCGCGCACCGATGCCGCTCCCGAAGCGGGCATCGAATTCGATGTACTCTACACGGATGACGACCTCGTCGTGCTCGACAAGCCCGCGGGCCTCGTCGTGCATCCGGCGAAGGGACACGAGAGCGGGACGCTCGTGAATGGCCTCCTCGCGCGAGGTCTCTTTCGCGACGAGATGATCGAAGGCGACGCGCGTCCGGGCATCGTGCATCGGCTCGACAAAGGAACGAGCGGCGTGATGGTCGTCGCCCGCACCGCGCAAGCGCGCGAAGGCCTGAAGGCGCAATTTTCCGCACATTCGATCGAGCGCGCGTACACGGCGATTTGCGTGGGAGACGTGAAGACGCGTGCGTACGCGACGCTGCACGGACGACATCCGCACGATCGCGTGAAGTTCACGACGCGCGTCATGACCGGCAAGCGTGCCGTCACGCACGTCGACGCCCTCGAGTCGCTCGCGCGCGGCAAAGCGACGCTCGTGCGATGTCGGCTCGAGACGGGGCGCACGCACCAGATTCGCGTCCATCTCGCAGAGGACGGTCACGCGGTCTTGGGCGATCCGCTCTACGGAAAACCGCCGCGCGATCTCGAGCTACGCGAGGTGGCGATCGCGCTCGGTCATCAAGCGCTGCACGCGACGGTGCTGGGCTTCGTGCATCCGATCACCCGAAAAAACATGCGGTTCGAGCGTCCGGTGCCGCCGGACTTCGAGCGCGCGCTCGACGCGCTCAGGCGTATGTGAGCGGAGCGTCGTCCTGCGCGCTGCCCGCCGCGAAGAGCGTCGGATGTCGTCTTCGCAAGATCGCGAGCGCGAGAAATCCGACCGCGACGGCGAACCAGAGCGTCGCGAAGCGCACGAGCAGAATCGCGGCGACGCTCTCTCCTTTCGCGACATGCGCGAGCTCGACGAGCTGCGCTTGGAGCGTGCCTTCCGTGACGCCGAGACCGCCCGGCGCGAGCGCCCCCGCCAGCGTTGCAGTCGCATAGAAAAATGCGCACGCGAGCGCGTTCACGTCGACGTCGAAACCTTTCAGCACGATCCAGAGCGCAAGACACTCGAATGACCACGCCACGATCGAGAGCCCGGCTGGCAAGAGGAGATTTTTCGGCGCGACCAGGATCGAGAGGCTCTCGTACGCGTGACGAAGCTTCGGCGCGACGCGACCGATAGGGCCCGGGACTCTCTCGACGAGATCGATGATGGCCATCGAGAGCCGACGAGACGCGACGACGACGAGCATCGACGCGACGAGGACGGTGCCGATGACGGCCCAGCGCAATCCACCGGCGAAGCCGAGCGAGCCGGCGACGATGAGAACGATGATGCCGATGAGATCGGTGAGCCTCTCGGCGACCACGATCGGCGCGGTGCGCTCGATCGCGACACCTTTCAGATCGTAGAGGACGACCGATTTGAACACCTCACCGACCTTGCCCGGCGTGATCGTGAGAATGAATCCGGCCAAGAACATCAGGAAGCTGTCGAGCTTCGGCACGCCGCGGATCTCGAGTCGCGCGAGGTAAAATTCCCACTTCAAATACCGCACGCAATAGTTGCAGAATGCAAGTAAGCAGGCGACGCCGAAGGCCCACCAACCGAAGCGCGCGAGGTCGGCGCCGATTTTCTGGACCCCGCCGTAGATGGCGAATCCGAAGTAGAGCGCGACGCCGAGGAGAACGGCGGCGATGATTTTTCGCGTGGGAATTCGAACGGGCTTCTTCGCGTCGCTCATGATTTATCCGCGAAGCGCTCTCGAAAGGCGGGCTCGGACGCGCGCGAAAAATCCGCGGCGCGAGAGCACGTACGCGATCGCAGCGAGGCACGCCGCGGCGCCCGCGACGTAAAAAAAAGCAGGCGGAGCGTCCCACACGCCGCGTGCGAGGCCGGGCGGAGGTCGAACGACGATCTCCGAGGGCGCCGGCGGAGGCAGCGCAACATGCGCGGACGCGCTTGCAGAAGCGCTCGTGGGAGAAAGCGGCGCAGGCACGGGACCCATGTACACGCCCCGGATTGCTCGCGCAAATGCTAGCGTGGCATTTCGTGACCGAAGCCTCGCGCGACGAACCGAAGAAGAACGGCGTACATGACGACGCCGAATTGCTCGAGCGAGCTGCGGCCGCGGCGCGCGATTTGAAGAAAGCCATCGGCGGTCGCGTCGTGGGTCAGGCCGACGTCATCGATCTCATGCTCGTCGCGCTTCTCACGAGGGGGCATGCGCTCCTCGTCGGCCTCCCGGGGCTCGCGAAGACGCTGCTCGTCTCGTCGCTGGCCGAGGCGCTCGATCTGTCGTTCGGGCGCGTGCAATTCACGCCGGATCTCTTGCCGGCCGACATCACGGGCACCGACGTTCTCCAAGAAGAAGAAGACGAGAAGGGCGGAACGCGCCGGCGCGTGCGATTCCTGGCGGGCCCGATTTTCCACAATCTCGTCCTGGCCGACGAAATCAATCGCACGCCGCCGAAGACCCAAGCTGCTCTCCTTCAAGCGATGCAAGAGCGGCGCGTCACCGTGGGAACGACCACGCACGCGTTACCGGACCCATTTCAAGTCTTCGCGACGCGCAATCCCATCGAGCAAGAGGGTACGTATCCACTTCCGGAAGCTCAGCTCGATCGCTTCTTGCTCGAGGTGCACATCGATTATCCGTCGGAGATCGAGGAGCGCGAGATCGCGCGCAAGACGACGAGCGCAGAGATCGGCAACGTGCCGCGCGTGCTCCACGCCGACGAAGTTCGCAATCTGCAGCAGCTGATTCCGCGCATGCCGGTCACCGATGCGGCGGTGAACCTTGCCGTGGCGCTCGGTCGTGCGACACGTCCTCGCGCGCCGAAAGCTCCGCGCGAGACGAATGAGTTCATTCGCTTCGGCGCGGGTCCGCGCGGATCGCAGGCGCTCGTCCTCGCGGCGAAGGCGCGTGCGGCGCTCGCCGGCGAAGCGGCGGCGGACGTCGACGA
>JAICXU010001106.1 GCA_025934595.1 Polyangiaceae bacterium
CATGACCAGCCGCGGCATCGACCGCACGCACGCCGAACGCATGATTGCATTGGGTTTCTTCGAACCGGCGATCGAACGGTTTCCGGGCGAGTCGCTGCGCCAAGTACTCTGAGAGGCGCTCCAACGAAAGATCGAATCGCAATGATCTCGCTCGACGATCGCAAGCTCGAAGATATCGTAGCGGACTTTCCGATTCTCGCGCGCCCGACCTCGCGCGGCAAGCGCCTCGTCTATCTGGACTCCGCAGCCACCTCGCAGAAGCCGCAGAGCGTCATCGATTCGCTCGTCACCTATTATTCCGAATATAACGCAAACATCCATCGCGGCGTCTACGAAATCGCCGCGCGCGCGACCGATGCGTTCGAGGCGGCGCGGGAGACGGTCGCGCGTTTCATCAACGCCGAGTCGCGTGAAGTGATTTGGACGCGCAACGCGACCGAAGCGATCAACCTCGTCGGCTACACATGGGGCTTGCAGAACGTCAAGCGCGGCGACGTCATTTTGACCTCGCAACTCGAGCACCATTCGAATCTCGTGCCGTGGCAACTGCTCGCCGAAAAGACGGGCGCGACGCTACGCTTTATTCCAGTCGACGAGCGCGGCGTCTTAGACCTGCGCGGCCTCGATGCGTTGCTCCAGGGCGCGAAGCTCGTCGCGATCTCGCACGTGAGCAACACGCTCGGTACAATCACTCCGCTCGAAGATATCGTAGGAAAAGCCCACGCCGCGGGCGCGACCGTGCTCGTAGACGGAGCGCAGGCGGTCCCCCATCTTGCCGTGGACGTGCGCGCGCTCGACGTCGACTTCTATGCGTTTTCGGGACACAAGATGCTCGGACCGACCGGCATCGGCGTGCTCTACGGAAAACGCGCGCTGCTCGAAGCGATGCCGCCGTTTTTGGCGGGCGGCGACATGATTCGTAAGGTCGAGTACGAGCGCACCTCGTTCAACGAACTCCCGTGGAAATTCGAAGCCGGAACCAGCAACATTGCCGATGCGATCGCGCTCGGCGCGGCTGTCGACTATCTGCGCAATGTCGGAATGGACTGGGTTCGCGCGCACGAGCGGGACCTGCTGGCCTACGCGCTCGAACGCCTGGCACCGCTGGAATCGCGCGGTTTGGCGATTTACGGCCCGAAGGATCCGGCCCTCGTTTCCGGCGTCTTGTCGTTTAACTTCGCGGATATTCACGCGCACGATCTAGCGTCGATCCTGGACCTGGAGGGCGTCTGCATCCGCGCGGGACACCACTGCACGATGCCGCTGATGGAAAAGATGGGTTGGCCCGCGACGGCTCGCGCGTCGTTCTACGTTTACAACACGGTGCAAGACGTCGACGCGCTCGTCGATGGTCTCGAGAAAGCCGCGAAAGTCTTCAAGCTCTAAGCGATGGACGATTTTTACCGCGACTTCATTCTCGATCATTACCGCAACCCGAGAAACTTCGGCACGATCGAAGGCGCGACCGCGACGGCCGAAGACCTCAACCCGCTCTGCGGAGATCAGATCCGAATGGATTTGCGCGTCAACGACGCAGGCGTGGTCGAAGACGTCCGGTTCTCGGGCAAAGGCTGCGCGATCAGTCAGGCCTCGGCATCGATGCTTACCGAGGAGATCAA
>JAICXU010000580.1 GCA_025934595.1 Polyangiaceae bacterium
CCGAGCTCGGCGGCGCCGAGGAAGGGATCGATGCGTGCAATATACAAGCTTTCGGATTTGTAGATGTTCCCGATCCCCGCGACGACGCTTTGGTCCATGATGACCTCGCCGATGGGCCTCTGCCCTTGCGCGACGACGCGGCTCGCGGCTTCGGCGGCATCGAAGCCCGGCCCAAGAATGTCGGGGCCGAGCGTCTTCACCTCGCGATCCACCTCCGCGTCCGACAAAAGGCGGATGGTCGGCGCGGAAAAACAAACGGCGATGCAGCCCTCGACCTCGATGAGCACGCGCGCCGAGCCCGGCAGCTTTCGTGAATCCATATTTTGCGGATACACGTGCCACGAGCCGGTCATGCGCATGTGCGTATGGAGCGATCTGTGATCATCGAACACGATGAAGAGATTTTTTCCGATGGACTCGACGCGCTCGATGACGTGACCCACCAACCTCGCACGCGCGATGCTCGCGATCGTCGACTCCCAACGCAGCACCTTCTTGCCGACGAGCCGCGCGCGAAGCGTCGTCGCCGATCGAAATAGGGTGTCGCCTTCGGGCATCGCGCGAAAAGAGCTAGGCCGACGGCTCTTCGAGCTTCGTCGCGCCGCCGTCGAGATCGTCCGTGTCGGCGTCGGCGCCGAAAGCGAGCGTGCGTCGGCGGAGAAGACCGCGTGCGCCCATCTGGAATCCCGCGCGAGCGAGCGCAGGAGCGAGCGGGCTCGTGTTGGCCGGCAAGCCGTCGATCCCGGTCAAAAATAGGGCTTTCGCGCGTCCGCCGTCGACGATGCCCGCGAGCGCTTCGGCGAGCGCGCGTCCCGCGTCGCTCTTCTCCGGCTCGTCGCGTGGCAAGAACGTGAGGAGCTGATCGGCGGCGCGGCTCAAGAATCCGATCAGCATGCCGTCGTGGATCACGACGCGTGTGCCGGCGGCGCGTTGCGGACGCGCGCGGGTGAGGTCGTCCTGGCTCGAGTGCTCGTCTTCGGAGACTGCGCCGATCGGCCACGGCAAGACGGCGCCGAAGGGGTTCGCGGGATCGGTGGATGCGAGCACGAACGTGCGCGCGTCGTCGGCGTCGCGCATGCTGCGGAGCCGTTCGTCGGCGCCGGGCAATGCGAACTGCGCCGCGCCACGACCCGCGACGAAATATCCGCGACGCACGTGGCCGGCATCTTCCATGGCCTTGAACACGCGATAGACCGCGGAAAATCCGCCGGGCACGCTCTCGGCTTGCACCGCTTCGCGCGTGACGACGCCGTAACGCTCGAGCAGCGTGCGCGCGAGAGCAGCTCCGCGCTCGGTCATGCTGCGTGGCTCGAACCATCGCCCAGCGCGAAGCGACCACCGACCTTCGGTGCCGGGCAAAGGGGCGCCGCCGCCGTTCGTTCCGTTGCGCCATGCGCGCGTGCGCCTGCCGTTCGTCTCGGCCTTGCCGCCACGCAAGTAGCTGCGGAGCGGCTCGCACGTGTCGTTCGTCACCTCGCCGGCCCATACGAGATCCCAGAGCGCGTGCGCGACCTCGGCAGGAAATCCCCCGATTTGCCGCGTAATTTCATGAAAAAAGATCGCGCCGCGTCGCTCGAGCAATTCGCGGATCGCTTGCGGGAGCTCGCCCTCCACTTTTTCGACGGGGCGAGCGAGGAGCGCCTCGTGCTCCGCGAGATAGAGCGCGACGCGACCATCATTCTGACCGAGCGCTTCGATGCCGGCCCATACCACCTCGCCGCTCGCGCAAAGCGCATCGAGATCCCATGGCTTGAAACCTTCGACGCGCGCAGGCAAGACCTCACTCTCGAGCACCGACGCGGGGATCGGACAACCTTCGAGCTGCGCGATCGCGGCACGAAGCGCGTCGCGTCCGCGGCGACGTCGTCCGACGCCCTGCCAATTCGGAACGAAGCGACCGAGCGCCGCGGCATCGACGGGCTCGACCTCCGCCCGAAGCCGCGCGAGCGTGCGATGGCGAATCGCGCGGAGCACCTCGGCGTCGCAAAACTCACGGCCCGATCCATGCGGCAAAAATGCGCCTTCCACGACGCGGCCTTTGCGCACGAGCCGCGCGATCGCATCCGAGACCGTGCTCGCGCTCGCACCGAAGCGATGCGTGATTCGATCGAGCGTGAACGGACCATGCGTGCGCGCATAGCGACCGACGAGATCGGCGAAGGCGTCTTCGACCGGCTCGAGAAAGGCGCGCGGCAATCCTCGCGGCGAGACGACGCCGAGCGCGTCACGCAGTCGACCGGCGTCTTCTGCGGCGACGAATCGAGGCTCGCCGCCGATGCTCACCTCGATCGCACGGCGCGTGGAGACGAGCTCCGTGAGCCATGCTCTTGCTTCGTCCGGCGGCGACACGCGAGCTTGCGCTTCCGCGAGCGAGAGATCGCCGAGCGAGAGAAGCATGTCGTGCAGCGCATCGACGTGGCGCGCGGGTCGTTCGAGACGCTGCAGCATGCGCTCGTGCGAAAGAATGACCTCCGGATCGAGCAGCGTGCGCGCCTCGGCGTCACCGAGCAGCTCGCGAAGCTGGGCGTGATCGATCGTGAGCGCCTGCGCTCTTCGCTCCGCGAGCGGCGCGTCGCCTTCGTAAATGAAGTTCGCGACGAACGAGAAGAGGATTTGGCCGGCGAACGGCGAAGCTTTGTCGCGATCGGAAGTGACCACGCGAATGCGTCGGGATTCCACGCGGCGAAGCAGCTCGACGAGGCCGCGCATGTCGAAGACGTCGCGCAAACACTCGCGATACGTCTCGAGCAAGATCGGAAAGGAAGGGTATTTCGAGGCGACCGAGAGGAGATCGGTCGCGCGGCGACGTTGCGCCCAGAGCGGCGTGCGTTGACCTGGTTTGCGGCGCGGCAAGAGAAGCGCGCGCGCCGCGTTCTCCCGAAATCGCGCTGCGAAGAGCGAGCTCTCGGCGAGCGACGACGTGACGAGGCGCTCGATTTCGACGGGCGACGGAAAGAAGAGCTCGGCCGGCGGAGGTTGATCCACGCCCGTGACGCGGAACGCGATGCCGTCGTCCGACCACACGACGTCGGCCTCGCCGCCGACCGACGCTCGAAGGCGCGCGACGATGGCGGTGGCCCACGGCGCGTGGATCCGAGCTCCATAAGGAGAGAGAATGCAGATGCGCCAGTCGCCGATCTCGTCGAGGAATCGTTCGACGACGATGGTCTTGTCGCTCGGGACGTCCCCTGTCGCTTCGATTTGCTCGGCCACGAACGCGATGCAATTTCGCGCCGCGTGCTCGTCGAGACCGTGGTCGTTCGACAGCAAGTTCCGAGCGTCCGCGGGTGACGACGTCGCGATCGATCGCGCGAGCTGACCGATCGCTTCGCCGAATGCGGCGGATCTCCCGGCGCGATCGCCGTGCCAGAACGGCATGCGGCCGGGCTCTCCGGGCGCGGGCACGACGTACACGTTGCC
>JAICXU010000173.1 GCA_025934595.1 Polyangiaceae bacterium
ATTTGCGCGCGCGTGCGTGAGCCCACGATCGGCACGAGCCGCGGCTGCTTCGCGAGCACCCAACCGAGCGTGACCTGCGCGAGCGTCATGCCGCGCTCCTTCGCGAACGCCTCCAGATTTCGCACGACCGCCGCGTTCGTCGCGGCGTTGTCGCCCGTAAAACGCGGCAAAAATCCGCGATAATCGCCCTTTTTCGAGGGCTTGCTACCCGTGAGGAGACCGCGCGAAAAGACGCCGTAGAGCGTCGCGCTCATGCCGAGCTCCTCGAGCGCGGGAAAAATTTTCTCCTCGGGCGCGCGCGTCGCGATCGCGTATTCGATTTGCAAATCGACGATGGGGTGCACGGCGTTCGCCTTTCGAATCGTGTCGCTACCGACCTCCGACAAGCCGATGTGACGAACCCATCCCGCTTTGATCATGTCGGCGATCGCACCGACGGTGTCTTCGATGGGGACGTTCGGATCGAGGCGGGCAGGGCGATAGATGTCGATGTGATCGACCTTGAGACGTTTCAGCGTGTAGGCGAGAAAATTCTTCACGGCGGCGGGCCGCGTGTCGACGCCTCCCCACGAGTTGTCGGGGCCGCGCATGGCGCCGAACTTCACGGAAAGAAAAACCTTGTCGCGACGTCCTTCGATCGCTCGCCCGATGAGCATCTCGTTGTGGCCCATGCCGTAAAAATCGCCGGTGTCGAGCAGGGTCACGCCGCGCTCCATGGCGCGGTGAATCGTCGCGATGCTCTCGTTCTCGTCGGCTTCGCCGTAGACGCCTCCGCTCATGCCCATGCAGCCGAGGCCGATGGGGAATACGTCGGGTCCGGTTTTTCCGAGCTTCGTGCGCTTCGTCGTCGTCATTTTTTTCTCCCGAGTTCAGCGGCCGATCACGTCTTTTGCGATCACGGTCCAATCGTCCTTCGCGTGTCCTTGCTGGATGAAGCGATCCATTTCGTGCGCGATCGTCGGAATGATCGCGAGCGGCGCGCCGGCAGCCTCGGCCGCCTCGATCATGAGACGCGCATCTTTCCGCGCCATCGCGAGCTCCCATGACGCCTCGCTGAACGTAGCTCGTCGCATCGATTTGAGGCGCGCCGGAATCGAGGCGGCCGGATTGAAGAGCTCGAAGAGCGAGATCACGTCGTCGGTCGGGACGCGCTCCGCTTTCGCGAGCGCGAGCACGTCGCGAAGGCCGCCGACCATCGAAATCAGAAAAAGATTTCCGAGCAGCTTCATCGCTGCCGCGCGTTCCGGCTGCGCGCCGAGATACACGAGCTTGCCCGTCATCTTCTCGAGATGCGGTGCGAGCGCGTCGAATCGCGCGAGCTCCCCCGAGGCGAGCATGATCCCCGTCGACTCGAGCGCGTTCCTCGGGCCCATGAACACCGGAGCGTGCTGAAATGCGATTCCGCGCTCTTCCCATTTTTTCGCGCGCGCCGCCGTTCCGGACGCCGATGTCGTCGTGTGATCGACGATCGTCGTGGCCGGCGAGAAACCTGCCTTCGCTTTTTCGAGGACGTCGTCGACGGCGGCGTCGTCCGAGAGCGTGAGGTGCACGCGGAGAGCGCCTCTCGCGGCCTCGGCGGGATCATCGAACGACGTCGCGCCCGTCGATTCGAGCGCCTTCGCTTTTTCTCGCGAGCGATTCCACACGTGCACGTCTTCGCCGCGCTTGCGCAGCGCCCGAACGAAATTCGATCCGAGGAGGCCCATTCCGAAAAACGCGATCATGACGAGGCATTCATAATGCGGTCTCGGGCGGCTGGATATGCGGCAAATCGTCGCGTTTAGCTTGACAGATTGCCCCGTTCGGAGCACCCCTAGAGGTGGTGGCGCGTCTCGTATTTCTCATAATTGCGGTGCTTTTTGCGGCCATTGCCGGGATGGCTGGGTCCATCGAGCAGCGCGACGAAACGCCCCTCACGGCATCCCTGAATGGCTCGGAGGCGCCACCGGCAAATGGGACGGGGGTCGCCTGGTTGGGCGCGCCGATGTCCTTCGACGACGATGAGGTCCCGGCGTTCGAAGCGAACGGCACCGGCGTCGCGACTGCGGCCGACCCGCCGCCGCAAGAAGAAGCTCCGCCTCCGGCCGGTGCGAAGTCGGCGTTGGGCCCGGCGTGCGGTTTCGCGAAGCTCGACGAACGGCCTCCGCGTCATCCGCGCGGTTGAACGCCAGCGTGGACCGTTTGCTGTTTGCCGTGCGCTTTCCCGACGCGCGGCCCTTGCTCGCTCGAGGAGGTTTCCCGTGTTTCGTTCGTCATTCGTCGTTTCCATTTTTCTCGTCGCCGCGTCGTCCTCGACGGCTCTCGCGGGGTCGCCGACGGAGCCCCCCGGCGCCTTGCGATTGTCGCTCGCCGACGCCGTCGCGATGGCGGAGACGCGGTCGCCCGATGTCCTCGTCGCCCGCTCCGAAACCGATGTCGCGCGCGCGAGACGCGTCGGCGCAGGCATCATCATGCCCGCGAATCCACGGCTCTCGCTCGAAGCGAGGCCAGCGCTTGCGAGCACGCCATCGCCGGCCCTCGGCTACGCGAGCATCCTCGATTTCATGTTCGACTTCGGTGGGGCGCCGGGCGCGCGCGTTCGGGAGGCCGACGCGCATCTAGGTGTCGCGCGAGCCGATCTTTCGCGCGAGATGCGCGAGGCTCGCGTCCGCGCGTGGAGGGCCTATCTGCGCGCGCGGGCTGGCGAGGAACGGGTCGATCGGATTTCTGCGTCGATCGAAATCGCCGATCGCGTGCTTCGAGCCACTCGTCAACGATCGAGCCTAGGCGCGGCCGGCGACAGCGAAGAAATGCTCGCCGAGACGGACCGCGCGGAGCTCGGCGCGTCGCTCGAGAAAGCTCGCGCCGACGAAGCGCGTGCGTTGATGGACCTTCGCGACGAGCTGGATCTGCCGCCGGAGCGAGCCATGGTGCTGACGACCGCTCTCGAAAATCCGCCCGATGTCGCGCCGGCTTCCGTGCTCCTCGCCCACGCCCTTCGCGGGCGGCCCGAGCTCGCGACGCTTCGTACGCGGATGGCGCTGCTCGATGCGACGTATGAGCGCCTCGGAAAAGAGACGTTTCCGAAGATCGGCGTGTACGCCGGCATCGATGCCGCGCCCGATTCACCGATCTTCGGCATGCTCGGTCTCAGCGTCGAGCTCCCGGTCGTGCAGCGCAATCAAAACGCGCGAGCGATCACGAACGCGATGCGAGACGAAGAGAGTCAGAAGCTCGGCATCGAAGCACGGCGCATCGCGCGCGATGTGCTCGCAGCGCGGGCCACCTACGAGTCGCGGCGCGTCGAGCTCGACATCGTCACATCGACTGCGCTACCGGCGGCCGAGCGCGCGCTGGAGTTGATCGAGACGGGCTGGAAATCCGGCCGATTCGACGTGTTTCGCGTCACGGCCGCCGCGCGAGACGTGGCGCGGGTTCGAGCGCTGCGGGTCGACTCGCTCGAAGCCGTGTGGATGGCACGCCTCGATCTCGATCGTGCCGTGGGAGGGCTCACGCCATGAGCTCACGACGAAAAATCTTGTTTCGATGGGGAATCGCCGTATCGGCGCTCGCTCTCGCAATCGTCGTCGTCGTGTACTTCGCGAGAAAGGCGCCCGCTGCGGTGAGCGAGAACGTGACGCACGACGTGCCGTGGCTCGACGGGAAATCGATCCGCTTTTCTCCCGGGTTCGCCGAGCGCGCGAAGATCGTGATGGCGCCGGTGGAAACCGGATCTCTTTCTCCCGTCGTCAGCGTCACGGGCACCGTGTCGTTCGATCCCGAACGCGTTGCGGCGCTCGGAGCGCGCATCCCCGGACGCATTCGTCACGTGCTGAAGCTACCCGGTGACCGCGTCGCAAAGGGCGAAGCGGTGCTCGATCTCGAAAGCGCCGAGCTCGGCCAAGCGCAGGCCGCCGTCCTCGCCGCACAGGCCACCGCTCTCGCCGCGCGAGCGAACGAAGCGCGCGAGACGGAGCTCGCTGAGCAACGTGTCTCGTCGGCGCGCGATGCCGAGGTCGCACGTGCGGCCGCCACCGCAGCGAACGCCGATCTCTTGGCCGCCGAGCAAAAAGTGCGCGCGCTCGGCGGAAGCGCCGGTGGAGAGCTCGGCGTGCTGGTCTTGCGCAGCCCGATCGCGGGGAAAGTGATCGAGCTCGGCGTCGCGCGCGGACAGTCGGTCGAGCCCACGCTGACCGCGGCACGCGTGGCTGATCTCAGCAGAGTATGGATCGAGCTCGCCGTCTTCGAGCGCGAGCTCGGACGCATTCGGCCCGGCGACGACGTCGAGATCTCTCCGCAAACGGACACGCACCGAATCGTGAATGGAACCGTCGCGCACGTCGGCGACGTGATCAACCTCGACACGCGGAGCGCGCCCGTGCGCGTGGTCGTCGAAAACGTCGAAGAGACTCTGCGGCCGGGTCAATCGGTGCTCGCGCGGATCCACGTCGCAGCAAAGGATGGCGAAGCTTTGCTCTTGCCGCGAGATGCCGTCGTGAGCATCGACGGCAAGCAAACGGTGTTCGTCGCGCACGACGCCACGTCGGTCGAGCCGCGCGCCGTCGAGACGGGCGCGAGCGACGGCACGCGCATCGAGATCGCGAGCGGGCTCGAGACGAACGACCGCGTCGTCGTGAGCGGAGTCTTCGCATTGAAGAGCGAGGTCTTTCGCTGATGCTCACGCGGATCGTAGAGGCCTCCGTTCGCTTTCGCGTGATGATGACGGCGCTGCTCGTTCTCGTGCTCGGCGCGGGCATCTGGGCCGCGCGCACGCTGCCGGTCGACGCCGTGCCCGACGTTTCGACGGTGCAAGTCTCGGTGCTCACCGAGGCTCCGGGGCTTTCGCCCGTGGAGGTCGAACGCACCGTCACATTTCCGATCGAGGCCGCATTGAACGGCGCGCCGGGTCTCGTGCAGCTTCGATCCGTCTCGCGTTCGGGTCTCTCCGCCGTCACCGTGATCTTCAAAGACAGCACCGATATTTGGTTCGCGCGCCAAGTGGTGCTCGAACGCGTGCGCGGCGTAGAGCCCACGTTGCCGAGCATCGCGGGAAGGCCGGAGCTATCGCCGGTGTCGGGAGGTCTCGGCGAGATCTACCAGTTCGTCGTGCGGTCGGACCATCACTCGCCGACGCAGCTACGCACGATCCTGGATTGGGAGATCGTCCCGAAGCTTCGCAGCGTGCCCGGCATCATCGAGGTGAACACCATGGGCGGCGACTTGAAGCAATACCAAGTCGTCATCGATCGCGGACGCCTCCACGCGCACAACATGACGCTCGCCCAAGTAGCCGACGCGCTCCGCAAGGCGAACGTGACCGTGGGCGGCGGTTATCTCGATCGCCCGAGCGAGTCCTACACGCTGACGGGAGTGGGTCTCCTTCGCACGACGCAGGAAATCGAGAACGTCGTGCTCCGCACGGAAGACGACGGCACGCCGCTCCTCGTTCGACACGTCGCGGAAGTGAAGGTGGGCTCGGCCCTCCGGTACGGAGTCATCACGCGCGACGGGGAAGGCGAGGCCGTCACCGGCGTGGCGATGATGCTGGTCGGCGCGAACAGCCGCGAGGTCTTGCACGCGGTGAAAGCGCGCATCGCCGAGATTCAAGCCGAGCTTCCGCCGGGCGTGCTCATCGAGCCGATCTACGATCGGTCGGATTTCGTCGGTCGAACGCTGCACACCGTGCTCGGCAATCTCGTCGAAGGCGTGCTCGTCGTCGCGCTCGTTCTCGCGCTGCTCCTCGGAACGATCCGCGGTGCATTCGTCGTCGTGCTCGGCATTCCCGTGTCGATGGCGTTCGCGCTTTTTGCGATGCACCTGTTCGACGTCACCGGCGATCTCATGAGCCTCGGTGCGATCGATTTCGGCTTTCTCGTCGACGGCCCCATCGTCATCCTCGAGGCGATCATGGCCGTGTGCGCGGGACGCGCGCTCGCGAAACGGGCGCGCGAACGCGCCTACGCCGAGGTCGGCGCGGGCGTGGCGCGGCCGGTCGCTTTTTCGGTCGCGATCATCATGCTCGTGTATCTGCCGCTGCTGTCGCTCGAGGGCATCGAAGGCAAGATGTTCCGGCCGATGGCGATCACGATGGCTTCGGCCCTCTTCGGTGCCCTCGTGTATTCGGTGCTGTTTTTTCCGGCGTTGCTCGTCACGTTCGTGCCGCCGCCGAAGGGCGAAGGTCCGAAATGGGTCCAGCGATTGGAGCACGGCTACGGAACCCTCGTTCGGAAGGCCGTGCATCTTCGTTGGGTGCTCGTGGCGGCGTGCGCGGTGGGGCTCGGTGCGACCGTCTTCTTCATGTCGCGCGCCGGCGCGGATTTCGTGCCTCGCATCGACGAGGGCGATCTCGTCGTCACGATTCGTCGCGCGCCGTCGATCAACCTCGCGCGCGCAAAAGAGCTGGATTTGGCGGCCGAAAGAGTGCTGCGCAAATTTCCGGAGGTGGTGACGAGCCTCGCCATGACCGGACGCGCCGAGGTCGCGATCGATCCCGTGGGCAACGACAACACCGACATCTTCGTGCACTTGAAGCCGAAGAAGGAATGGACCACCGCTCACGACCTCGACGATCTGTCCGTGGCGATCAAGCAAGCCGTCGAGCACGAGGTGCCGGGAACGTTCGTGTCGGTATCGCAGCCCATCGAAGACAAAACGAACGAGCTCATCAGCGGCTCGCGCGCGGACGTGCAAATCGCAATCTACGGTGAAGATCTCGTCACCTTGAAGCGCCTCAGCGAGCAGGTCGGAGACGTCGTCGAAGGCGTTCGCGGCGCTGGCGACGTGCGCGTCGAGCGGCTCCTCGGCGCGCCCATGATCGCGGTTCGGCCCGACCTCCTGCG
>JAICXU010000098.1 GCA_025934595.1 Polyangiaceae bacterium
AGCAGATCGACCGAGAGATAAATTTCTTTGAGGCTCGAGTTGATGTTCGACCAATACGACGCGTCGTTCGGATCTTTTCCCTTCTGGAAAAAGAGCGTGTCGCCGAAGCCGTACTCGGCGAACGAGAGGCCGGGGATGATCGAAAAATTGTCTTTGCGGATGTCGAGCTCGATGCCGGCGTTGTTTTGGTAAACCGTGCGACCTTCGTCGATGAACGCGTTAAAGAGGAACTTCGGCATGATGACGCCTCGGTAGCGAGCGCCGATGAAGTAGTACGTTTTGCCTCTGCGCTCGTCGACGTTCGACGACGAGTAGTCCTCCGGCGGCTCGGTCACGGGCTTGCCCGGAACGATCACCGTCTTCGGCTCGGCGAGATCGATCTCGAGGTGCAAGACGTCGCCGCCAGCGACCGTGACGACGCGATCGGTCGACGCGTAGCCCTCGTGCGAGATCGTGATCTTTCGTTTTCCGACGCTTACGGTGAGGCCCTTGCCGAGCGGCGTGCGCCCCACTTCGACATCGTCGACGAGCACGGTGGAGTCGTCGACGTTGGTCGAGATTTGCAGCGTCGCGACGCGATTGCGAAGCGCTTCGAGCGTCTGCGCGACCTCGGCGCGTCTTTCTTTGCTCGGCTTCGCCTCGGCGAGATACGTCTCGAACGCGGAGAGCGAGCCGGCGTAATCCTGCAGCTCGTAGTCGGTTTGACCGATGTTGTAGAGAACGGCGGGATTCGGCGCGAGCTGCTGCGCGCGCTGGAACTCGGCGAGGGCTCCGTGAAAGTCATGCTCCTCGTAGAGCGAGACTCCGTTCTCGAAATGTTTTTCGGCTTCGCGGACGTTCGGATCCTTCGCGGCCTGCGCGAATGCTGCCGAAGGAAAGCTTCCGATGACGACTAGGGCCGCGATCGCGAGCGCGCGAGCTCTCACTGTCCTCCGTAAGGGCTCGACGTTTCGATCGGTCGCACCGTGGGTCCCGGTGCGGTCGTGGAATGCGATGGCGGCTGCGTCGTTGGCGGAGTCGAAACCGGCTGAGGCTGCGACGTGGCCGATTCGCGCGACGTCGCCGAGACGTGCGTCGACTGCGACGAGGGCCGTGTGCTCGTGCGAAGGGTGACGGGCGGCGGCGGGATCGGCGCGAGGCTCATGTCGAGCAGCATGTCACGATCGGCCGTAAATTCCTGCACTTTGGCGATATAGCCGTCCTGCATGGCGCGCGCGACGTGCTTGTCTTGCCCGCGCTTGTAGCGAACCGTGTACGGACCGCCGCCTTGTAGAGAGGTGCCGTCGATCTCGACCGTGGCATCCGGCGGCGTCACGCGAACCTCGATGCTCACGGTGTCGGGCGACGGCGAAGGCCCCGTGAGGATCGGTGCGCTCGCCGCGGATACCGGCTGCGGCGGCGCGGGCGCATCTTGCGTCGGACCGAAGAAGACCAAGAAGAGAGCGAACGCGAGGAGGATCGACGCGCCAACGACGAGCTGCGGCATGAACGACCGCAACCTGGACTTGCGAAACGTTTCGCCGAGAGCAGAGGTCTCGGTTTCGCTGACGAGGCTCGCGAGCTTCGGCTTTTCGAGCGCAGGATCGCGCTCCTCGTAAAATCCGCTGATCGATCCGGATTGGTCCGCGGCGAGCTGCGGCGCGCTCGGAGGCGGCGGCAGCACGCTCACTTTCGGGACGTTGCCCGTTTCTTTCAGCTGCGCGATCTTGCGATCGACGAGCGTCTTCATTTTTGCGCGCTCGGTCTCGAGCGATCGGGCGAGCAAGCTGCCGACGTCGCGCATCGTGACGCTGAGTCGCGCCTGCTCGTAATAGCTCTCGAGGTCCTCGCGGAACTCGTCGGCCGTCGCGTAGCGATCGTCCCGATCCCGCGCCATCGCTCGCGAGCAAATGCGTTTGAGCTCGGCGGGGACGCTCGGCTTTACTTTTTCGATCGACGGAATGTCGCCTTTCATGAGGCTCGCGAGGATGTGCACCTCCTGCATGTTCGCCCAAAGACGTTGCCCCGTGAGCGCTTCGAAGAGAATGACGCCGACGGCGTAAATGTCGGCGCGGCGATCGACGGTGACGTCCGGCATCGCTTGCTCGGGCGGCATGTACGCGACCTTGCCCTTGAACACGCCGACCTCGGTGTGCGAAGAGTCGCGCGTCTTCACGATTCCGAAGTCGACGATTTTGGCTTGTCCGTCGAACGTGAGAAAAATGTTGTGCGGGCTCATGTCGCGATGCACGAGATGCATGCTCTCGCCCGCTTCGTCGGCGAGCTGGTGCGCGTGGTGCAATCCGCGGAGCACCTCGATGAGCGCGGCGAGCACCATCCCCACCGGAAAATCCGTCCTGAGGAGCTTCAGCGCACGACGCATCGTGCAGCCCTCGAGATACTCCATCGCGATGAAGTACCGATCGGCGACGTGATCGACCTCGTACACTTGCACGATGTTCGGATGATGCAGCTTCGCGGCGACGCGCGCCTCGTCGAGGAACATCGCGAGGAACGAAGGATCGTGCGCGTAGTCGGGCTTCAGCTCTTTGACGACGAGCGTTTTGTAGAAACCGCCAGGCCCCGGCATGAGCGCGAGGTAGACGATGCCCATCCCTCCGCGCGCGATTTCGGCGATGAGCCGGTATTTTCCGAGCTCTCCTTTGACGGGCGCGTCCAAACCGAGTCCTCGCCCCGATTGTATTCCAAGGAAGGACAATCGTCCGCTTTCGGCGGGTAAACGTGCGCCTGCCCGCGAAGAAAGGCCTATGCGAAGCGAACCGCCGATACGGCGACATTCATGACTTCACCGCGAAAAACAGCCTCTCCGCGGTCCTGACCGGCCGCGCCGGCGACGACCATCAGAGGAATCAAATGCTCCTCGCGCGGGTGACATTCCCGCGCCGAGGGCGCCGACTTCCATGCCGCAAGGGCCTCATCGCGCTCGGTCGCGTTTTGGCGCACGACATTCACGAGCCACTCGTCGAAGCGTTTCGAGCTCGCATGCGCATCGCGCTCGCCACCCATCAGGCCGCGCATGTTGTGGTAGCTCATGCCGCTTCCGACGATGAGCACGCCCTCGTCGCGAAGAGGAGCGAGGGCGCGACCGATCGCGAGATGCTCTTCGGGATCCAAGCCCGCGCGAAGCGAGAGCTGCACGGTCGGGATCTTCGCGTCCGGGAAGCTCACCTTCATCGGCACGAAGACGCCGTGATCGAGGCCACGCGAATCGTTCGCCGCCGATTCGATATTTGCATTCTGCAACAATTCCCGCACGCGGGCCGCCACGTCGAGCGCGGCGGGGACCGGCCACGTGAGCTCGTAGGTATGCGCCGGAAATCCTGAGTAATCGAAGAGGAGCTTCGGAACGGGCGCCGTCGTCACGGTGGGCACCTTGGTTTCCCAATGCGCCGACACGACGAGGAGCGCGCGCGGCGGCTCGGCGATCGTCGCCGGAAAAGTCTGGAGCCACGTCTTCAGCGCGTTCCACGTGTCGGGGGGACCCATGTTCCAGTCCATGAAGAAGCACGGACCCCCGCCGTGCGGGATGTAGAAGGTCGGTTGTCGTCTCGCCGTCATCTCGCTCAGCTTAACCACGCGGCCGGCTTGTCGACACGCGCCGCGAAGAACGCGAGCACGAAATAGCCGAAAAGAGCTTGGATCGCGAAGCTCGTCGGGCTCGAAGGCGGTGGCAAGAACGGCGTCGCGACGCAGAGCACGGAGAGCACTGCGAGAAAGATCGCGAGCTGCGATCGCTTCTTTCCGATCGGCCTCACGAGCTTCCAATACATGGCCGCGCCGACGCCGAAGACGGCGAGCTCGAGCAGCACGGACGCCGGCCAACTTTTCCAGAGACCGAATCCGATCTTCGCGCCGTCCTCGGTGAAGATCGGAAGGTCGGGCGTGTGCACGGGAACGTCGAGCACGAAGTGCGAGAAGACGACGACGCCGAACGCGATGGCTTCGGGTGTCTTCTTCGTGATCGCGAAAATCGCGATCGCACCTGCCGCGCTCCACGCGAGCGATCCGACCAAGCTGTGCGTGTAAGGCATGAAGTAGAGGTCGTACGCGTTCACCTGCGTGAAGCCGGGCACGATGCGCATCTTCTCGATGCCCACCATCACGAAGATCGAAAAGAAGACGTCGAGCAGTTGCGCGCCCAAGAAATACGCGCCGAGCGACAGCTTCGGAGCGAAGCGCTTCGCCGCAAACGACGCCCCGTAGTGGCCGATGAACATGCGCTCGAAGCCTATCGCACGAAGCGCGAAACCGACCGTGCGCCGGGAGCGTAGTATTTCTCGAGATGCGCGGACCTTCACGAAAGCGCTATTTTCCTGCCATTTTCGCGATCGCGGGGGCTCTCGCGCCGAGCGCATGTGCGCAGAACGAAGCGCACGCGGCGCCGCCGGTAGCGTCTGCGCCGGTCGTCGTCGAGCTCTTCACGTCGGAAGGTTGCTCGAGCTGTCCGCCTGCCGATCGCGTCCTCGCCGATCTCGAAGCGAAGAATCCGGGAGGCGTGATCCCGCTCGCGTTCCACGTCGACTATTGGGACGGCATCGGATGGAAAGATCCCTTCTCGTCGGCGTCTTGGACGGAGCGGCAACAGGCGTACTCGCGCGCGCAAGGTCGCTCGAACGTCTACACGCCGGAGATGGTCGTCGACGGCAGAGAGGAGTTCGTCGGCAGCGATGCATCCCATGCCGAATCGGCGATCGCGAGCGCCGCGAAGAAGCCGAAGACGGCCGTCGCGATCGCGATCACGCAGAGCGGCGGCGCGCGATCGCTCACCGTGAAAATCGGCGCAACGATCTCCGCCGAGCCCGCGGACGTGCTCCTCGCGCTCACCGATGCCCATGCGAGCATCGACGTGAAATCCGGCGAAAATGCCGGCCGAAGGCTCGATCACACCGCGATCGTGCGATCGCTCCGCGTCGTCGGCACGGCGAGCGCGACAGGCAGCACGTTCTCGATTCCGATCGACGCGAACACGGGCCCCGAGCGCGCAATCGTCTTCGTGCAAGAGAAGAGAAGCCGCGCGATCTCGGGCGCGGCGACGGTCACTCTCTGATCGCCCGGTCCGGAATCATTTCATCGTTCGACGAGGTCGCGGAGCCGCTCGAGCGCGTCGTCCCATTGCGCCGAGAGCACATCGAGCCATTTTTTCGCGTCGTCGATTTTTTGCGGAGCGAGCTCGAAATGACTCTCGCGTCCTTTCTTCACGCTCTTTACGATGCCCGCGCCTTCGAGCACGCGCAGGTGCTTCGTCACCGCTTGTCGCGTGAGATCGGTGCCGTGCGTGAGATGCGCGATCGACATCGGCTCCGCGCGTCCGAGCTTCGTGACGAGCCGCAAACGCGTTTCGTCGCCGAGCGCCGCGAAGAGCGGAGCGGCGCGCTTCGGGCTCCATTTTTCTGCGGCCGAGTGGCTACGCGCCATTTTTCAAATACTCCTCGATCTGTTTCATCTGGATGCCCCAGCCCATCGTGTTCATCTCGAACGCTTTTGCGCGGCGCACGAGCGGAACGTGGTCGAAGCCTTCTTCCGTGACGCGGAGGAGCGTGCCGCTCGCGGTCGGCTCGAACGTGAACTTCACGAGCGTCGGGTCCTCTTTCGAGTAGTCGTATTCGGGATCGATCCCGAACGGGATCCACGTGAACGAGAACGTCGCCATCGGCGAGATCTCTTTCACCGTCACTTTCATGGTGACGTGCGCGTATTTCTCGTTCGTGAATTTCCCCTCGATCGGCTTGCCAGGCTGGAACTGTCCCTCGAGCTTCACGCCGAACCACGCGCCGAACTCCCGCGCATCGGTGACGGCCTTCCACACGCGCTCGAGCGGCGCTTTCAGCTCGATTTGCTTTTCGATCTTGTTCGGAATCGTCGCGCTCATGTGCAACCTCCTGGTTGCATATTAGACATTGCGAACGCCCGCGCAAGACAAATGCAACCCATTGGTTGCGTGTTTATTCCTTGGGCGCTGCGGCAGCGACCGCCGATTCCATGCGTCGATCCGGGATGAGCCAGATCATCGCGACGATCACGTAGATCGCATCCGAGATCCATTCACGCACGAACGCGAGCGGAATCGCAACGGCGTAGAGCACCGCCGAGATCATGCCTTTCGTGTCGCGGCCGACCGCTTTCGCGAACGCCGAATCGGCACCTTCTTCCTTCGCGATGGCGCGCGACAGGATGTTGTACGAAACGCCCGAGCAAAGAAGCACGAAGCCGTAGACCGCGGTGGGGAGCGGCGCGAAATGGTTCTCGCCCATCCAACCGGTGACGAACGGCACGAGCGAGAGCCAGAACAAGAGATGGAGATTCGCCCACAGGATTTTCCCGTTCACGTGCTCGGTGACTTGCAGCATGTGATGGTGGTTGTTCCAGTAGATGCCGATGTAGATGAAGCTCAGAACGTAGGTGAGGAACACCGGCGCGATCGGCTCGAGCGCGGCCCAGTCCGTACCGTGCGGAACCTTCAGCTCGAGCACCAAGATGGTGATGAGAATCGCGAGGACGCCGTCGCTGAAGGCTTCGAGCCTGCCCGTCGGCATCGGTCAGCGCATCTCTCGTCAACGCACCTTGGGCGCGCGTTCGAGCACCTTCACCAAGATGACGGTGACGTTGTCGCGTCCCCCGCGATCGTTCGCGAGCTCGATGAGCCCATACGCGGCGGCCTCGGCGTCGGGCTCGTTCGCGAGCAGATCGCGGATCTCGTTGTCCTTGGCCATTTTGGTGAGCCCGTCGCTGCAAAGGAGATAGACGTCGTCGGCGCGTGGCTTGTCGACGACCACGTCGATCGTGATGCGCGGCTTGACACCCACGGCCTGGTAGAGCGCTTGCGATCCCGGACCTTTGAGGCCGAGGCCGGACAACGTGTGATCGCTCGTGAGCTGGCGCAGCGTGTTTCCGCGGAGCCGATAGCAACGGCTGTCGCCGACATGCCCGATGTACACGCGCTGCTTGTTCGGCGAAAAGCGCGCGGCGACGAGCGTGGTGCCCATTTCTTTCAAGTCGGGGTTCGCGTTCGCTTTCGCCAAAATGGCCTGATTGGCCATTTGCACCGCACACGCGATCTCGCGGCCACGACGCGGCACCGACGTAGCCGACTCGGTGCGTCCATCGAACGTGCTCTTGTCGAACGCGCGGCGCAGCGTTTCGACGGCGAGCTTGCTGGCGACATCGCCACCCGCGTGACCGCCCATGCCGTCGGCGACGGCGAAGAGCGAGCGCTCCGGAAGAACGAGGAAGCTGTCTTCGTTGCGGCGTCGCACTTTTCCGCCGTCGCTCTGCCCCGAGGCATGCACCAAAATGCGCGCGATCGGCGAGGTGATCTCGTCGACGTCGGCCTCGTCCTCGTAGATCATCTCGATCTTCGAAGCGGCATCGCTCGCAGGCGGCGTCTCGCCGGTCGGCGGCCCGTCGTCGACCGGAGGCTCGCCGTTGTCGTTCGAAGGCGACGCGGTGACCACGGTGATCTCGACCTCGTCCTCGTCGAACACGCTCGGTACGGCGGGATCGTTCGCCGGCGGCGCGCTCGATTTGGGAGACGCCGCGGGCTCGGAAGATTTGGCAGCGCGTGACTTCGTCTTCGAGCTCGATTTCGATTTCGACTTGGAGCTCGGCTTCGACGTCGACTTCGGCTTCTCGGGCTCGCGACCATACCGCAGGGCGATCCAGCCAAGACCGATCAAGCCGATGGCAGCAGCCACCCAAACGAGCACCGGATCCACAAGGGAACGGTATCAGCCTTGAGCGTCTTCGCGAAGAGCGCGTTTTTTCCAACGCTCGCGCGCCTTTTCTCGCTCGCCCTCCCGCGTACGGACGGGCGCCTTGGCATTGAGCCTTTTCAGCAGCATGGAGGTCGATTGCGCCACTTGATCGATGGCGGCCTCGAACGCCGCTTCGTCGAGATGCGAGGGCTTGTTGAGCCCGCTCACCTTGCGCACGTACTGGAGAGCTGCCGCGCGAATCTCGTCCTTCGTGGTGGGTGGCTGAAAATTGTAGAGAACGCGAATGTTGCGGCACATGACGTGAGGCGTAGCACACGTGCCGGGGCCACGGCCCTTCGCCGGCCGTGGCGCAGGCGCCGACTCGCGCGCCGGAAGACGTTGCATCGCCGAACGGCATGGCCATGATGCAGAAGTGAAGATTGCGATCGACGTCTGGTCCGACGTCATCTGTCCCTGGTGCTACATCGGCAAGCGCCGCATCGAAGCCGCGCTCGCGAAATTCCCATATAAAAGCGACGTCACGCTCACGTGGCACAGCTTCCAGCTCGATCCGAGCGCTCCGCCGAAGCTCTCCGTGTCGCTCGCCGAAATGCTCGCGAAGAAATACGGGATGACGGTCGCACAGGCGGAAGCGAAACATGCCGAGCTCACCGCCCTCGCCGCGCGAGACGGCCTCGAATACCATTTCGAGAAAGCAAAACCCGGCAACACGTTCGACGCGCATCGCTTGATTCATCTCGCGAAATCGAAGGGAC
>JAICXU010000077.1 GCA_025934595.1 Polyangiaceae bacterium
GCGATCACGGTGCGCTACACCTCGCTCCTCGGCCTCGTCGCGCGGCAAGAAAGGACGGAGCTCGCCCTGCCCGTCGACGTCTATCCCGACGTGCACGCCGCGCGATCGCTCGAGCTCTTGCGACGGCAAGGACGACAAGACGCGCGTCTCGGGAGCTTGCGCGTGCGCGGCGGTGACACGGAGTTCGAGCGCCTTCGGCCTTACCAGCGCGGCGACGAGGTGAGGCACATCGATTGGCGCGCTTCCGCGCGGCGAGACGACGCGACGGTGCGCCAGTATCAAGCCGAGTCGAACCAAAACGTGGTCTTCGCGATCGACGTCGGGCGATCGATGCGCGGCGAGCACGGCGGGCTCACGAGCGTCGATCACGCGCTGAATGCGGCGCTCCTCGCCGCCGACGTCGCGCTGCGCGGCGGCGACAAAGCCGGGATGATGGCGTTCGACGATGCGCCGCGCACGTTCCTCCGGCCGAGCGGCGGTCGCACAGGGGGCTCGAAGCTGACGCGCGCGGTCTATGCGCTCGAAGCCGGCTTCAATGCGACCGACTATCGCGCCGCGATGGCGTTCTTGCGATCGCAGGTCCGCGCGCGTTCTCTCTTCGTCGTGTTCACGAACTTGCTCGAGCCCCGCTCGGCGCGCGATCTCGCCGCGTCGATGAAAGGCCTTTTGCCGCGCCATTTGCCGCTTTGCGTGCTGTTTCGCGATCGCGACGTCGAAGATCTCACGATGCGACCTTCGCCGCGCAACGCCGATCTCTACGTGCGCGCGGCAGCCGCGGAATCGCTCGCGTGGCGGGACTCGATCATCAATCGCCTGCGGCGCTCGGGTGTGCTCGTGCTCGATGCGAATCCAGAGGACATGACGCCGGAGCTCGTGAAGAGCTATCTCGACATCAAAGCGCGCCGGCTTCTTTGATCACACCCATCGAGTCATCGGTGATGTCCGCCGTGACCGTGATAGCCCCCGTGATAACCACCATGATAGCCGTGGTAGTAGTGGCCACCTCCGATGTGCACGATCACATGGGGATGCGCGACGAATCCGCCGCGCCAGCCATACGGATGCCAAGGATGGCGAACCCAAATCCCATAGTGATAGGGACCCCAGCCCCACGGTGAGACATACCAAGTCCAGCCCCAACGTGGCGTGTAGAGATAGGCATAGGGGACGCCGTCGTCTTCGAGGACCTCCGAGTCGGCGGGGATCCACACCCACCCGTAATCGCTCATGTAGACCCACTGACCGGTGGGATACGAGTACACCCATTGGGTTTCGGGCGGCGTGGTCTCGACGATCGTGACCGAGCCCGCAGGCGGAGCGCTCGGTGTTTGCGACGGCAAGGGCGGCAATGGGCCGCTCGGATTCGCCGTCGTCGAAGAAGGCGCCGTCGACGATGTCGATGAGGATGAGGACGTATCGCGCGACGCAGAATTCGCGAGCGCGCCGGCCCCCGACGACGTGTTCGTCGACATCGAAGGCGGCATCGGTTGCGCATCGACGGGTGCGGCCGCAGGCGGCGGAGGCGGAAGCGGCGGAGGCGATTCTTCGTATGCGTCACCGCAGCCCGCGAGCAGCCCGATGGCGGCGAGCGTGACGACTACGGGCGCGCGAATTCGCATGGCCACACCTTACAACATGCGCACGCGCTCGTGCTCTTCGGGGCGCGGCTTCGGCGTCTCACCCGCCATGAACGCCTTCGCGGCGTCGAGGAGATACGTGAGGCCATTTGCTCCCGACGAATCCCAAAACTCGACCTCACGAGGATGCAAACCGAGAAGGCACACGCGAGGATCGGTAGGACCTTGCGGGAACCACACCTCGTACGACTTGTTCCACACCTCCTGGATTTGATCCGGATCTCGCACGACCGTGAACGTGCCGCGAATGCAAGCTTGGCGCGTTCGGCTTTGCGCGACCGCGTAGCCATCGTGGGGCGAGAGCGCTTCCTCGACCTTCGTCGAGTCGATGCTGGTCACGAACCAGAGCGTGCCGTCGTCGTCGACCGAAGCCACGTGCATCGGCCGCGTCTGGAGCTTGGGCTCGCAAGGAAAGCTCGGCGCACCGTCCGCGTCGTGGCCGTGACGCTCGAAGCTGATGAGCATCACGGTTTCGAATTCGCGCAAGAGCATGAGCGCGTGGTGACGCGGATCGTCGGGCGTCGGCATGCCGACGGCGGTGGTGGGCTCGGCGATTCCGAAGGCGAGAGGTGTTTCGGCGGCGTGCATCTGGCGGAAAGAAACAACATCCGTACCGTGCGGATCGACGCGAAATCGAGCCATTTTCAGCCGATTTCACGATAGCTGAATCGGTGCAAAGCGACGCGCGCGTGGTGTTTTGACACGCAGCGAGAAACCGGCAGAACGTCAGCGATGCGGCGCCTTCGATTCGTGCTCGACGAGCGCGAGAAGAGCGCGCGTATGGAATCCGATCAGCAACGTCACGATGCCCGTGCGCTGCGGGTTGCCCGGCGACATGGCCCGCGCATCATTGAGATCCATCAAGAGCTGCATGCCTTCGAGCGCCTGGCGATCGAGACCTTTGAGAACGAGCTGTGAAATTGCATCACGCACGCGCACCTCGATGCCGAGGACACCTGACAGCGAGCTCTTTCCGTGGTTCTCCGCCATCGATCGATCAGGATCGGTCGCCTGCGGAGATCTAGCAAGCTGAGCCGAACGGGGGACGAGAAGCTCGGCTCAGCCTGACGTGTCAGCGTACCGAAATGACCTTCGTCCCGTTCAGCGGCGCGCTCGCCGAGACGTAACCGACGGCGCCGTTGTACTTGAGAACATAGGCCACGACTTCGGCTTCGGTATCGAGCTCCGGCGGCGGAACGTCGCGTCCCGAAAAAATGCGTTGCTGCCAATATCCCTTCACTTCCGAAATGGAACGGTGCAGCACGTCGTCGCTGAAGGCGTGGCGCACCGGAGAATTACCCGGGAGATCGACCGGGTGGATCGTGGCCCCATTCGACCACGTCGTGGTCTTCTTCAAGAAGGCGTCGGCAAGGAAGGCACGATCCGCGCTCGATTCGGCGTTGGCTGGATTCACGATCACGACGTAGCTTCGACCGTCACCCATGACCGGGACCGCCGTCGCCGAGAGCGCGAGAACGATAGCCGTGATGAAGAGCGATTTCATCGCGGCCTCAGAAGTAAACGGTCGTCTTCGCCAAGAAGACGCCCCAGTTGGCCTTCAGCTCGCTCGTGGGAGTGTTGGCATTGATCGAGGAATCGAGGCCGCCCGTACCTATCATGTAATGACCCTCCAATTTGAAGAGCCAGTGAGAATTCACGTCGAACCGCGTCGCGACTGCGAAGTCATGTTGGTGGTTGGCGGCGCCGCTCCACTTATCGGTGTTGGGAAAGAATACCGAATAGTAGATCCCAGGTTGGAACCAGCGATTGAAGCGATAGCTGGCGAGCGCGTAGAAGCGATCCGTCTTCAGCAGCGGAATGCTCGGAAAGAGCGGGTTGAACGAGTCGAATTTCGCGAACCACCGTCCGTATTCGGCCGCGAGCTGCAGGTCGTGCGCCGCGTATTCTATGGACGCGGCCGTGAACGTGGCGGGAAGCTCGGTGTCGACGATCTTCGTGGCGATGAGGATTTGAGTGTCGGCACGTAGCGTCTCGACGCTACCGCCCATGCGCAAACCGTCGACGGGAGTTTCCCAGAGCACGCGGCCACCGAACACGTAGGGAACTCGTTCGTTCGTGATCGTATAAGGAGATCCAGGTGTGCTCGTGGGGTTGTACGCGAGCGTTCCGCCGTAGAGGTGATAGTCGAGCGCTCCGGCATCGCCCATGCGCAAATAGCCATAAAGCTCGGCGCCGGTTTGCGCGAAGAGATACTGCCGGTAGCTCAGAGGATAGAAGCCCTGCGGCATGAGCACGAACGTGCGCGCCGAATCGATGTCGTTGCTCTCGTTGTAGAGGCCGAACGGAATTTTCACGCGACCGACGCGAAGGCCGAGCCAATCGGCGAAGCGATAGTCGCCATAGGCCCAATCGACGGTCGGGACGTAATTGTTCGAAGTGCCGAAATCCTGCGCGAAAAGCTGCACGCCGAAGCGCAGCTTGTCGGTGATGGGTTTCGTGAAATTGATCCCCACCTCGGAGACCTGCGCGGAGCCGTGCGACGAATTCGAGTCGATGTAGTTGTTGTCTTTCGTGAGCATGAAGCCCTGCCCCACGAATGCGTGCACGTCGAGCGCCTTGGGATCGTCGTCGTCGCCGATTGTCACCGCCCGCGCCGGCCTGGCCGCGAACGATATAGCGAGCGAGACGGCGAGCGCATAAAGGCCAGCGCGCATCGACTCAACCTCCCGTCGCGCGACGTCTTGCGACCGATTCATTGAGCAGCAGCCAATAGAGGCCGAGCGTCTTCACCGCATCGGTGAATCGATCGAACTCGACGGGCTTGCGCACGAAGCTGTTGGCACCGAGCGAGTAGCTCCGCACGATGTCCTCCTCTTCTTTCGACGACGTGAGCACGACCACCGATATGAGCTTCGTCCGCTCGTCCTCACGAATACGGCGCAGAACGTCGAGCCCGCCGAGGCGCGGAAGATTCAGATCGAGCAAGACGAGCTGCGGTTGCTCCGCGACGTCTCTGCCCGCGTGGGCGCCCGTACCGAACAAATACTCGAGAGCTTCGACGCCGTCGTGAGCCACGATGACCGGATTCACGATGTTGTTTTTCTTGAGGGCACGAAGTGTGAGGATCTCATCGTCCGCGTTGTCCTCTACCAAGAGTATGGATTGACTCAACATGAGAACGCCCCTTCCTTAGGCTTTGGCAACGTGAACTCGAATCGCGCGCCCTGATCGAGGGTGCCTTCGGCGCGAATTCTTCCCCCGTGCCGCTCGATGATGCGCTGCACGCTGGCGAGACCGATTCCGGTGCCGGCAAATTGATTCGCGCTGTGAAGTCGCTGAAACGGCGCGAAGAGCTTGCTGGCGTATTCCATGTCGAAGCCGGCGCCGTTGTCTCCGACGAAGTACGCGCGCTCGGTGGCGTCTTCGGAGACCGCTGTTCCGAACGTGATTCGTGCGCCGTCGCGTTTCCCCGTGAACTTCCACGCGTTGCCGAGAAGGTTCTCGAGGACCGTTCGGAGTAGCGTGGGATCGCCGAAGCCTTCGACTCCCGGCTCGTTCACGAACTCGACCTTGCGATCCGGATGCGACGAGCGCAGTTGCTCGACCACGCTCTCCGCGAGGCGCGTCATGTCGATCGTCTTGCGCTGAAGCTCGGCGCGCGACAATCGCGAGAATGCGAGGAGCGCGTCGATGAGCTCCCCCATGCGTCCCGCCGCGCCCGCGATCCGATTCAGATAGTCCTTCGCGCTGCCATCGAGCTTGTCCGCGTGGTCTTCCATGAGCGCGTGACTGAATCCGTTGATGCCGCGGAGAGGCGCGCGGAGATCGTGAGCGACGGAATAACTGAACGCTTCGAGCTCACGATTCGACGCTTTCAATGCGGTCTCCGCGCGGGCGCGTGCGGCATCGAGGCGAGCAAGGCTTGCAGCCATTTGATTCGCGTGGGCGGCGAGGTCTCCGAGCTCGTCTCGCATCGCGAGCTCGATCGGCTGACGAAAATCGCCTTCGCCGAAGCGCCGCAAGCCTTTGGAGAGCGTAGAGACCGCCACGATGAGATCGCGACTGAGCACGAACGACAGGCCGAGAATGCTACCGAGACAGGCGACGGCGATCCAAAGCTGATAGTTGCGTGCCCGCGCCTCGGCGCGCACCGATTCCGCGAATGCGCCGGCGAGCGCACGGCGATCGATCGCCGCCGTGCTCTTGATTCGCTCGCTCACGCGCGCTTGCTTGGCTTGCATGGCCTTGGCGGCGGCCACGAGGCCCTCGCCGGTCTCGTCCGCCATCATCCGCCGCGAAACGTCGTACGCCGCGTCGTAGTAGGCATTCAACGCGTCTTTCAAGTCACGCGCCGCTCTCGGATCGACAGCGGTCCCTGCGGCGTCGAGCTCCTCGTCGAAGCGCGTTCGCAGCTCGGAAGTTTCGCGCAGGACGTCGGGATCGTGCGTCGCGACCGCGTCTTGAAATCCGCGGGCAATGCGTTCGAGATCGGCGTCGAGCTCGGGCTCGAGATCGAGCTTCGGCATGTACGACGTTTGAATCGTGGCGAGCTGGCGCTCGACGTGATGCCCGAGCACCTCGCTCGAGATCACGATCGCCGCAAAAGCGAGGATCGTCACCCCGACGATGCCCATCATCTTGACTCGGAATGTCAGACGAGGCGTTCGACTCATCGCTCGATTCTCGGACGCTATCCGCTTCTCGATGACCTGTGAATCTCGCGACGCTCGCCGCCGAGCGGTGCGCCCTACTCCTTTGGGAGTATTCCGCGCACGAATCTGCTGCGATTTCGCGGTTCGGAGAGCGGCCGTTCGTCGCTCCGCGGCAGCTACGATTCCTTCACTCGGAGTGTGTGAGAACTCCGATGGCTGTGTGAGAATGAGACGAGCTTCCCATGCGCCGTCTCGACCTCCCGACCGGACACCGTCTTATAGTTCCGTCTCACGGTGTGACGAAGCGATGAGGGGAACCCCTCTTCACTTGTTGCTCGTCGAGGATTCGGAAGACGACGCATTCCTCGTGCTGCGTGCCATCGAGCGCGGCGGTTTTGCCGTCGAGCATCGTCGCGTATGCACGCGAAGCGAGCTCGAGATCGCGCTGACGAGTGATTGGGACGTCATCGTCTCGGACTACGCGATGCCCGGATTCAGCGGGCTCGCGGCGCTGTCCGTCGTGAAGGAGAAGGGCGTCGACACGCCTTTCATCATCGTCTCCGGCACGGTGGGCGACGACGAAGCGGTGGCGGCCGTCCGCGCGGGCGCGCGCGACTATGTCATGAAAGATCGGCTCGCGCGGCTCGGCCCGAGCATCGAGCGCGAGATCGACGAGACGCGGCGAAGGCGCGCTCACATCCAAGCGCAGCGCGAAGCCGAGAAGGCGATTCGCGAAAAGGAGCGCGCGGAGATGGCGACCCAAGCGAAGACCATGTTCTTGGCGAACATGAGCCACGAGCTTCGCACACCGCTCAACGCCATCATTGGGTTCTCCGAAGTCCTCGAGCTCGAGTCGGCGGGACCTCTAACGCCCACGCAGCGCCAATATGTCTCCTACGTTCTCCAGGGTGGCCGTCATCTACTATTGCTCATCAACGACATCCTCGACCTGTCGAAAGTCGAATCCGGACGTTTGGAGCTGCAAAAGAAGGACACGTCGGTTCAAGAGATCGTCGACGGAGTAAACACGTTGGTGCTGCCCCTCGCCGAAAAAAAGGGGCTCTCGCTCACGAGCACCTTCGAGCCAAACCTGCCTTCCATCTCGGTCGACCCTCTGAGGCTCCGGCAGGTCCTCTACAATTTGCTTTCGAACGCCATCAAGTTCACGCCGCGCGGGGGATCCATTTCGTTCGGAGCCGCCGTCGCCGGTGCGAGCATCGAGCTCACTGTGAGGGACACGGGCGTCGGAATTCGTGCCGAGGATCGCGCGCGCTTGTTCCAAGAGTTCGAGCAGCTCGAGTCCACGCGTGATCAGGCGATCGAAGGAACCGGCCTTGGGCTCGCCCTCACGAAGAAGCTCGTGGAGCTCCACGGCGGGACGATTCGCGTGGAGAGCGAGCTCGGACACGGGTCCACCTTCACCGTGACGCTTCCTCTCGAAGCGTCGGTCGCTGCGCCGTCGAACGCCGAGAGCTCACGGCCCGAGACCGCTGACTCGGCAACGACGGCGCTCATTCTCGTCGTCGAAAGCGACCGTGCAAGCCGTCGCCTTTTTCAGGACGTGCTCCGAGGACGCGGTCATCGCGTCGTCGAAGCCGTGTCGGTCGAAGAGACGCTCGCGATCTTGGAAACGCAGCGGCCCGATCTCGTTCTCGCCGACGAGCGAGCACCGGGCGGCGGCAGCGAGCAAATCTTGCGTGAGGTGCGCGCGCGTCCGAGCCTGAGGAACGTTCCCGTGATCGCGACGACGACGCTCGCGCTGCAAGGCAATCGTGAACGCGCGCCGGCGGCGGCATTCGATGGGTACATCAGCAAACCGATCGACGCGCTCCAAGTCGGCCCGATGATCGACGCGCTCCTCGGCCGTCGCGGTCAACAATCGCCGCGGTGATGAACGACGCGATCGCCGAGACGAGCGAAAAATCCCCGCACCACGTGGCCGAGGCGGTCCGGGCGATCGAATGGCAGTCCATGCCCGGCGTTCTCGATTTGCTCCACGTCGAGGCGCGGGTTGATGCCGCGTAGCTCCGCGGCCATCTCCCGCGTGACGACGGGATCGTCACCGATCACGAGCAACGCCGGCACGCCGATCGCGCGTACGATCTCGCGATAGTCGGGATTCGGCGGCGTCAGCACGTCGAACGCGGCAAGCTTCGTCTTCGACCTCGCGTCCGCCTGCGCCTCGAGGATCTCGAGCGACCGATGCGGATGACGCGCGCGCGCTTTCGCGACGAGCTCCGACTTGGCGAGCTCGAGAAGACGCCGATGCTCTCCCGCGACGTCGCTCGCGTGCACCTCACGTTGGCGCTCCGGGCTCAAGAACGTCGGATCGACGAGGACGAGCGCGCGAAGCCATTCTGCGTGTCGGCTCGCGACCACCGCTGCGGTCATGCCCCCCATCGAGTGGCCGAGCAAAATCGGACGCGCGAGGTCGAGGCCGCGAACGAGCCCGACGACATCGTCCGCGAGATCGTCATAACGATATCCGCGCGCCGGCGCGCTCGAATCACCGTGGCCGCGCGCGTCGGGCATGATGACGTCGAATTCGTTTTCGAGCGCACGTGCGAGCGGAGCCCAAGAGGCGCCGCTGCCGATCAACCCGTGAAGCAAAACGACAGGAGGCTTGGCGCCGCCCGTGCGGACATAGTGGACACGGACGCCGTTCGCTTCGCAGAATCCGCGGGTCCACGTCATCGAGGCGCGCTCGCAGCCTAGAGCGGCGCACGCAACCGATCAACGACCGTAGCAAGCATTGCGAGATGACGCTGCGGTCGAAGAAAGAGTCTATGATGCGGCGAGGGGTACAGCATGAGTCTCTTCGATTGGCTGACGGGAAAACGTGAA
>JAICXU010000395.1 GCA_025934595.1 Polyangiaceae bacterium
GAGCGCCTTGTCGCGCGCGTCGAAGAGACGACGCGGCTTCTTGTGCACGCGCGGATCCGAGAGCAGCGAATACGTGAGCCACGGGAAGACCGCGGTGACGTCGCAGTGCACGTACATCGATCCGTACTGCACGCTCTCCGCCGAGACCTTGCCCCACGTGTGGCCTTCGCCCGCGGGGCAGCTCGAGAGCGCGCCGTTGTCGACGGGATCGACGCAGAACTGCACGTCGATGTCGAACCCGTGCGTGGGCACGGCGAGGATTTGATCGAGCAGGGGCTCGCCTTGCAGCGTGTAATTTTTCGGAACGCCGCCGCCCAAGATCCAAATCGCCATCTTCTTCTTCAACGTCGCGAAGCAATGGTGCTGGATCGCGCCCATCTCGAAGACGTCGTCGTTCACGTCGATCTCGAGCTTGAAGTCCTTCCCGAGCACGCGTTTCAACTTCACGATGTTCAGGAAGATCGATCCGTCTTGCACCGCGCCGACGAAGATCGGCACGCCGAATTTGTAGGCGGTCGAAAGCAGCGACGGCGACGTGACGCCGAGCGCGTCCTCGATGCGCGCGATGTGCTTGCCGAGCAAATAATGCAGCTCCGGCGTGGTCATTTTTTTCTGGAACTCGGGCTTCTGCAGGATCGCCGAGAAGAGCTTGTCGGTCTCGAGAAGCGTCTCTTCCCAGAAGCCGAGGTCGTAGATGCGAATGATGCGCGCGAGGCGATATTGGAGGTCGCCGGCGTTCGGCTCGATCTCACGAATGCGGTGGCCGATGATGCGATGCGCGTCGTGATAGAGGTTCGCGCCCGTCGTCGTGATGCAGTCGACGAGCCCGCGCTCGAGAAGCGGAATGAGACACGACTGGTGCAAGCCCGCCGGCGTCATCGCTCCCGAGAACGTGAGGAAGATCGCGCAGTCTTCGGTGACGCTGCGGCGCATAAGCTCGAACGCGGAGCGCTCTTGGCGGCCGACGTACGCCGGGAACATGCGGCGGATGATGTCGTCGGGCCGTTCTTTGCCCGTGATACCTGCAGGATGCACGTTTCTGGCGCGCTCGAAGTCCTTTCGAAGCGCGCCCTTCGATTGCTGCGAAACCTTGGCCATGGAAGGACGGGTTACTAGCCAATCGGCCGCCCGTTGCACAGAGCCATGTGAGAGCTTGCGCGGCAACCCGAAGAGGTAAAAGCTCCATATGTGCAGAAAGTCGCCACGTTCGAGGAGCTCGCGGCGCGTCGTGACGAGGATCTCGACGTCGCGCTCGGCGCGGCGCTCATCGCGAAAGACGTCTACCCCGACGTCGACGTGGACAAGCTCCTCGCGCGATTCGACGAGCTCGCGAAGCCTCTCGTAGCGAGCACGTTCGCCGATCGCCCTGCGCGCGGACAGGCCGACGGGCTCGCGCATTACTTGTATGATGCATGTGGTTTTTCGGGAAACGAGGCCGATTTTTACGATCCTCGGAACAGCCTCTTGCCCGACGTGCTCGATCGCCGCCTCGGAATTCCGATCTCGCTCGCGCTCGTCTATTGCGAGGTCGCGCGGCGTGCCGGCATCTCCGCGCGTGGCGTCGCATTCCCAGGTCACTTCCTCGTTCGCATCGACACGCCGAAGGAAGACGCGCTCCTCGTCGATCCGTTCTTCGGAGGACGCGCGCTCGACGACGCGAGCCTCAAACAAATTCTCACGCGCGTGACGGGTGAAGATCGTCCGGTGCTTCCGCACTACCTCGAGCCGGCCACTTCGCGCGGCATGCTCGTGCGCATGCTCGTGAACTTGCGCGCGATCTATTTGTCGCGCGGCGACATGGCGCGCGCGATGCTCGCGGTCGACCGCATGCTCTGTCTCACGCCGGACGCGCCGGAGCCCCTGCGTGAGCGCGGGCTTCTCTCGATGCGCCTCGGCGCGATCGAAGCGGCGCGATCGGACCTCGAGCGATTTTTGGAAATCGCGCCCGACGCGCAAGACGCGCCGGCGATCCGCGCGAGGTTGAAAGAGCTCAGCTCGAAGCCGCGCCTCACGAATTAATCTTCCAAAAACGCGCGATGAAAAAAAAGACCGCTCTCGTACTCGCAGGTGGCGCAGCGCGCGGCGCGTACGAGGTGGGCGTCGTCGATTACGTTCTGCGCGAGGTCGCAAAGGATGTCGGCGGGCTCTCGTTCGACATTCTGTGCGGCACGTCGGTCGGTGCGCTCAACGCATGCGCGCTCGCGGCGTTCGCCGATCAAGGCGCGATCGCGATGCCAAAGCTCGTCGACGTGTGGACGCAGCTCGACGTCTCGAAGCTCGTCGCGCTCGATTTGCGCGGATTTCTCGGCATGAACAAGGGCTGGCTCGCCAAGAAGAACCCGGTGCCCGCGCGCGAAGGCGGCCTCATCGATCCGACCGGTCTCGAAAAGCTAATTGCCGACGCGATTCCTTTCGATCGCATCTTGCCGAATTTGAAGGCCGGCTATGTCGACGCGCTCACCGTGTCGACGACGCACGTCGCGACCGGAAACACCGTCGTGTTCGTGCAGCGCGGCGACGGAAAAATTCCGCGCTGGAGCCGCGACCCCACCATCGAGCCGCGACCTGCGCACATCACGGCGGAGCACGCGCTCGCATCCGCGGCCGTTCCGATCCTCTTTCGCGCCGTGAAGATCGACGGCGAATATCACTGCGACGGCGGCCTCCGTCAGAACGTGCCGCTCTCGCCCGCGCGACGGCTCGGCGCAGACGCCGTGCTCGTCGTGAACCCGCGACGGATCGACGACGCGCGTCTCTCGGAAAAAAGCGCCGCCGCCGAAGAAGCATTTCCGAGCCCGTTCTTCTTGCTCGGAAAAACGCTCAACGCGCTGCTCCTCGATCGCATCGACACCGACCTCGCGCGCCTCGAAAGCATCAACCGAATCTTGGAGGCGGGAACGCGCGTCTACGGCAACTCGTTCTGCCAATCGCTCAATCAGGCGCTCGGCTACAAACCCGGAAGCGGCCTCCGCCCGATGCGCGCGACGCTCGTTCGCGCGAGCGAAGACATCGGAAAAATGGCTGCAGAATACGTGCATTCTGCACATTTTACGCATGTGAAGGGAATGCTCGGACGCTTGATGCGCGGCATCGCCGACAGCGATTCGAGCAACGAAGCCGACCTCCTCTCGTATCTCTTGTTCGATGGCGCGTTCGCAGGACAGCTCATCGAGCTCGGTAGGGCAGACGCGAAAGCGCGGCACAGCGCGCTCGTGAAGTTCTTCAGCGAGTAAGAAAGAAAAACCGCCAAGGCGGTTCATCTTCACTGCATCGCTCGTCCGAGAATGCCGAGCGGAATGCGCACCTTGCCGTAGAGCGCCCAATATTTCTGCGTCGTCGCGTCACCGCGATACTCGCCTTCGATGCCGAGGATGGCGAAGCCGAGCGAGAGACGCCCGCCCCAATACGGAGAGTTCGCATCTTTCATCAGACCGAGCTGACCCCAGAGGCCGGTCTCGACCCAATCGGCTTCGAGCTCCACGCCGAGCGTCGCGTTCGAGCGCGGCGAGTAGTCGTACGTGAAGCGAAGGACCTCGAAGAGCGGATCGCGCACGAACATGATGCCGGCCCCGGCGCGAAAAAATCCCTCCCACTTCGCCGGATCGCGGAACACGCGGCCGTAGCCGAGCTCGACGTTCAAGTCCCAGGTCGTCGTCCGCTCCATCATCTTTTTCATCTGCGGCGAGCGGACGAAGCGGCGCTCGTCGGATTGTGGAATCGCCGCCTGCTCGCCGGGTGCAAGCTGCTTCGGCGGATGCGCGGTCACGCCGGTCGCAGCGCCGGTCGAATCGTCGGGCGTGGTCGACGCGGCATTCGAATCCGCGGTTGAAGTCGAGGTCGGCGTCGAGGTCGACGTCGGAGCCGCCGTTCCCGCCGGCTCATCTGCAACCTTTTGCGCGAGCGCCGGGACCGAAAGTGACAGGGTTGCGAGGAGCACGCCGATCATCACGCGAGGGCGCTGCATGGGCCGCGTGCATACACCACGCGCCGGCAGCGCGACCGAAAAACTCGCCCAAATGCACTCGGTCGTGGGAGTCTTGCGCGGCCCAAGCGTAAGAGGGCCGTAGCTTTTCCGCGAGGTTCGCTCGCGGACCTCACAAAACCAGGCTGATGATCGATAGCTTGACATGGGTTTCCGGCCTCTGTTATCCGGGTGCCCAAGTTTTAGTCGCCGTTCTCGCGCGAAATTTCGGCAGTTCAAGTTCAATTGGGAGGCAAGAAATAGAATGAAATTGGTGGAGAAATTGGCCCTTATGGGCACCGTTACGTTCCTCGCGGCCGGCTGCGCAGCGTTCACCGGCGGTTACCCGTCGGGTTCGATCTACAGCGGAACCACGGTTCCGCACGGCGTCGATCGTCTCGAAATGGCGGGCCAGGCGAAGACCGGCGACAAGTCGGGCGAAGCTTGCGCAACCGGCATCCTCAACCTCGCCGCCTTCGGCGACGCGAGCGTGGATGCAGCGAAGAAAGCGGGCGGAA
>JAICXU010000787.1 GCA_025934595.1 Polyangiaceae bacterium
CATTTGAATTGCTCGACCTCCCAATCGTCGAGGCGGCCGTCGTCGCCGCGCTCGCCTTGGAGCTTACCGGCTGCCTTCGCGAGCTCGAACGCTTGCGCGTGATCGAGCTTCGCCTCGGCGATCTTGAAACGCAGCATCGCGCCCGACGGTGAAGGCTGGCCGTTCTTCCCGAACCGCTTTTCGAAATTTGCGGCGACGGTCTCCGCCTCGTCGAACCGATCGAGCGCGGCGAGCGAGGCGACTTGCATGCGCGCGTCGATGTAATCGCCGGCGCTCTTTTGCAAGAGATCGAGCACGGCGGAATGTTGCGCGATGCTCGCGAGATACGTCGCGAGGAGCTGGCGCGGAAAAATGAGCTTCGCGGTGGCGGGATCGGCGTCGAGATCCGCGATCGCCGCGCGCGCCATTTTTTCGCCCTCGGCTTCGTCTTCGAGGCTTCGATCGAGCTTCGAGATCCCGCGACCGAGACGTCCGAACGGATCCTCGGGAGCGATGCGCGCGATCGCATCGAGCGCGTCGAGACCGGCGCCGGGCATCCATACCGTTTCGAGCAGGAGCTTCGCGTGCGCGCGACGGATGGCGAGGTCGGACGGAAAGCTGCGCTCGAGCGATTGGAAAAAGAGATGCGCATTGCGACCGCCATCCATCGACACGAGAAGCGCGCCGATGCGCGTCAGCTGCGCTTCGTCGAGATCTCCCGATTCGGCGGCTTTTTTCAGGTGAATCGACGCCGCGGAGCACCGAATCTCCTCCATCGCGATTCCGAAATCGTAGCGATACTCCGCCGTGTCCGGCGAAAGCACGACGGCAGCAGCGAGACATCCGATGGCGCGATGGACGTCTTTCTTGACGAGCGCGCGACCTTTTTTGTGCAGGCCCCAAGCGAACGCCGGGAAGCGTTTGAGCGATTCTTCGATGTCGGCCATGCCGCCGTCGAAGTCGCCCATGCCGAGCTTCGCGCCGCCGCGTTGCGCGGGCGCGATGCATCCGTCCTTGTCGGTCTTCCAGAGCTCGTCGGCGGCGGCGATCGCTTTCTCCCATTGCCCGGATTTGAAGAGCACGTAGCCGATCTCGATCGCCGCGTCGGTCTTGAGATCTTTCGCGGCGTCGCTCGCGACCGTTTCGCGGAGCAGCTTTTCGGCTTCTTCGAATTTCCGGACCTTGCACAGCACGCGCACGTGCGAGATGAGACTCCGCGCCGCGCGCGCAGGATCGAGCTCGCGGATTTTTTCCCAGTCCGCGATCGCGGCGGCGTAATTGCGCCGGCCGAGCGCGATCGTGCGATGCACGCCGTGATTGAACGGGTTCTTCGAGCGCTGCGAGAGACCGATGTCGTTCCACATCGCGCCTCGCGCGAAGTCGCCTTGCTCGGCATGGATGTGCGCGAGATTTTCGGCGCCGCGAATATGTGAGGGATCGCGCGCCAGGCAGGAAATCAAGCTGGATTTCGCAGCGGGAAGGTCTCCGAGCGCGAGCTGGCAGTCGGCGATCTTCGACCAATTCGACGGATCGTTCGGGTCGCGATCGCGCGCTTTCTCGAAGAGCGAGAGCGCCTCGCCGAAGCGATTCTCGGAGTACGCGACGTCGCCCGCGAGCGTCTGCGGCCACTCGTCGTCGGGCCAGATCGCCTGCGCCTCGGCGACGATGCGATGAAGGCGCACGCGATTGTCCGCCGTCGGATTTTTGCCGACGTCGCGCATCGCACGCTGGAATTGGTAGATCCACGAGAGCTCGTAGTCGCGCCGGAGCGTGAGCGAGTTCTGCACGAGCTTGTCGGCGAGCTCGAAATTCTCTTCGTCGTAGAGCGCCCACGCGCGGTCGACGAGCGAGATGTATTCGCAGTCGATCGCGCCGGCGTCGTCCAGCGCTTTCAGCATCTCGGGGCGATTTGCCGGAACACCGATGAGCGCGCCCGCGTTCGAGAATGCCTGGATTTTCTCGAGCTCCTCGTACGTCGTCTCGCGCACGGCGTGCGTCATCGGATCTTGCACCTCGAGAATGCCGCGCGCGTCGTCGTACCCGATCGCGACCGCGACGTGACGCGACGACGAGTAGTCCTCTTCGAGAATGACGGGGATGTCGCGATCGATGAGCGCGCGAAGCCTCGGCAAATCCGCCTCGATTCGTCGCGCATGGAAGCCGGCCTTCTCGAGGTAGCTCTTCATGCGATAGACGGGCGTGCCGCCATCGGGGACCTTGATCGATCGCGCGATCTCGATTTGCTCCGCGCTGATCCCGAAGAATCGCAAGTAGAGCTCGCACGAGGCCGGTCCGCAATGATTGCGAAGCTGCGCGACGGAAGGGAAGGCATAGAGACGTTTCTTCGGCAGGTCCCTCGCGCCGTCTCGCGAGAGCTTCTGCAAGACGGAGCGTGCTTCGGATGCTTTGCGCGCACGCACGTCGTCGGCGTTCGCGACGATGGTGGCGAACGCCGTCTTCGCTCCATCGAAATCGCCGGCGCGATAGAGCGCGAGCGCTCGCGAGACC
>JAICXU010000566.1 GCA_025934595.1 Polyangiaceae bacterium
CGATCTTGATCGCCTCGGTCGCTTGGATGGTCCCGACGACGCCCGGCAGGATCCCGAGCACGCCGGCCTCTGCACAGCTCGGCGCGAGGTGCGCGGGCGGCGGCTCCGGATAGAGGCAGCGGTAACAAGGACCGGCCTCGCGATTGAATTTCTTCGCCGCTTTGTCGGAGAGGAACGTCGTCACTTGGCCGTCGAAACGAAAGATCGATCCGTGCACGACGGGCTTGCCCATCCACACGCTCGCGTCGTTCACGAGATAGCGCGTGGGAAAATTGTCGGTGCCGTCGACGACGAGATCGAAGGGCTCGAAGATCCGCTCGATGTTCGCCGAGGTGACGCGCTCTTGGATGCCGATCACTTTCGTGTCGGGATTCAAATCTTGGATCGCTTTCGCCGCGCTCTCGACCTTCGGCATGCCGACGCGGCTCGTGGCGTGGATGATTTGGCGCTGCAGATTCGACGCATCGACGACGTCGGCGTCGACGAAGGCGAGCGTGCCGACGCCCGCTGCGGCGAGATAGAGCCCCGCCGGCGAGCCGAGGCCGCCTGCGCCGAGCAAGAGGATTTTGCTCTTGAGGAGCTTCTCTTGTCCGACTTCGCCGACCTCGGGAAGCATGATGTGACGCGAGTAGCGATCGCGCTGCGCGTCGGTAAGCTGCGGCGGCATGTCGACGGGGAAGCCGGAGTCTTTCCAACGTGTGAAGCCGGGATTGGCAGTTTCGACGTGCGTGTAGCCGAGCTCGCTCAGCGCTTTCGCCGCGAACGCCGATCGCGTTCCGCCGGCGCAATACACGACGATCTTCGCATTCTTGTCGGGCAGCTTTTGCTCGGCCTGCATCTCGAGAAATCCGCGCGGCAGCGAGAGGGCGCCCGGAATGAAGCCGGCGCGGTATTCTTCTTTTTCGCGCACGTCGACGAGGGTGAATTTGTCGCCGGCATCGAGGCGCTTCTTCAGATCGGCGAGCGAAAGCTCACGCGTGCTCTTCCGGGTCGTGGCGAGGAGATCGGTGTACGTCGTAGCCATTTAGTAGAGACTTTTCAGCCGATGACGCCCCTCGTCAAGGCAAGATGTTCACGATTGTGCCGGCGCGTTCATTATTTTGGCGATCCTCTGGATGCGTGACGGACGCGCGGCGATCCGGCCCGCTATTTCACGGGAATCAATTGCATAATACATGCTTCGAGCGCCGCGCCGTTCGCCGGACGTGCGGCTTTTCCGGCGAGGCACGCCGCGGCGACCTTCCGCCACGGCGCATCGCCTTGCAGGGCGAGCGCCTCTTCGAGGACACGACCGAATCCGTAGACGTCGTCCTGCGCCGATGCCGGCTCGCCCGCCATGCGCTCGGGCGACACGAACCCCATGCTTCCGGGCGCGGCGGCGGCTCCGATTTTTTGCGCGATGCCGAAGTCGCCGAGCATCGACGCGCCACGGGCGTCGAAGAGCACGTTCGCCGGCTTCACGTCGAGATGCGCCCATCCTTTCGCGTGCACGCGGGCGAGCGCACGCGCGAGCGGCACCGCCCATTTCTCGAGCGGATACACGACGGCGCTATTTTTCGAGCGGATCGCGTCGCGGAGCGATCCTCCGTGGGCCCACTCGATCGCGAGCCACGCGTGCTCGAGATCCACGTCGTAGACGCGCACGACGCCGGCTCCCGCGAGCTCCGCGGCCACACGTGCCTCGTGCGCGAGCTGCGCGTGGCTGCGATGATCGTCGTGATAAATCTTGAGCGCAACGCGTCGGCCGAGCTCACGATCCTCCGCTTCGTAGACGGCCCCCGCGCCTCCTCGCGCGACCTCACGCAAGAGAACGAACGGCGCGTCGGTTTCGCGCGGACCGACGATCGTCGCGTTTGCCGACGAGGGTGACGCCGGGGGAACGATTCCGAGCGTCGCGCGATGACGTACGAGGCGCTCGCGCGCGCCCGGGAAATCCAAATCCGAGAATGCGACGCGCTCCACGAGCGCGAGCGCGCGATGCAAGTCGCCGCGGTCGGCCTCGAGATCCGACCGCAAGAGCAATGCGGCAGCTGACGACCTCGGCTCGAGGAGAATCGACGCGCGCGCCGGCTCGCCGCGATCGACGAGCGCGCTCGCGACGTGCAACGCGAGGTCGTCTCGCAGCGGTGCTTCGCGATCGCGCGCGAGGAGCGCGTCGATCGCTCGGGCCTCGTCCGCCGTTCTCCGCAGACGCGAGAACGCCGCGAGCTGCGCGTCCGGCGAGCCGCCGACCACGGCCTCGAGGTCCGAATCGGCCCGTTTTTCCGCCGGATCCTCGCGTGTCGCAGGTTCGGCCTTCTCCTCGGCGTTCGGCTTCGGCGGCTCCTCGAAGGAGCCCTTCTTCGAGGAGAAGAGTCGCTTGAAGAATCCGCCGCGCTCCGCCATGCGGGGAATGGTAAATGATTTCTTCGATGCAGCTCGTTCGCACGGCCTTCGCTCTTCTCGCAGCGACGTGGTTATTCGGTTGCCACAAAGAAGCGCCGCAAGGTCAGAGCATGACGACGCCGGGTCCGTTCGAGGGGACGGTCATCGTGAAGTACGAGGATCCCGCGAAGCCGGTCACCACGCTCACGTACGAAATCAAAGGCTCGAAGTTCCGCGTGAATCTTCCGGAGGAGACGAATCAGGGCAAGAAGGGATGCGTGCTCTTCGACGCCACGTCGAAGAAGACCTTGCTCGTGCTCGACGATCGCAAGGTGTTCGTCACGATCGATCTGGCGTCTGCGAACGTCGCCGGCGCGATCATGCCGAAGCTCGACACGAACGCGAAGCTCGATCAAGGCGGAAAGATCGAAACGGTGGCGGGATACGACTGCGAAGAGTGGACGATCACGACCGACACGGGAAAAAGCGAGCTCTGCGTCGTCAAAGGTGTTCCGTGGTTTTCGTTCGGTAGCGGTCCCTCGGGCGCCGGAGAGCCGGCGTGGATCGGAGAAATCACGGCCGGCAAATACTTTCCGCTGCGCGTCATCACCCGCGACAAGGACGGCGCGCAAAAAAGAAAAATGGAAGCGACGAAGATCGAGAGGACGAGCGTCGCCGACTCGCGCCTCGAGGCGCCGCCGGACTATCACGAGGTCGATATGAAGGAGCTGCTCATGCCGGCGGCGATGAGCGCCGTTCCGCTTCATCCCTGACCGAGGGGCAACACTTCGAAGACGGGCGCCGCGTCGCGATCGGCGGCGATCGCGTCTCGCAGCAGCAGCGTGACCGGCGAGACGAGGCTCACGCTTCCGAGAAATGCGAACGGCTTCGTGAATCGCAGCTCGATCCAATCGGCTTCGCCACACGCGAGCTCCCAATCGCCGATGCCGAGCTTCGCGGCTCCGAGCGGCGCGACGTAACGCGTGCCGCCTGCTTCGATCGCGATTGCATCCGCCAAGTCGGGGCAAGGCGAAATCGATATCGGTACCTCGTTGCCGAGCGACAGCTCGATGCCATCGCCGACGGGCATTTCGTTCGCGATGGGCATGCCTCGCAACGTCGTTCCGTTTCGGGTCTCGAGATCACGCACCACGATCGCACCGTCTCGGCGTCGGACGA
>JAICXU010000929.1 GCA_025934595.1 Polyangiaceae bacterium
CGCCGGCTGGCTTCGCTCACCGGCGCACCGTTCGTGAAGGTCGAAGCGACCAAGTATACCGAGGTCGGATACGTCGGCCGCGACGTCGAGTCCATGGTCCGCGATTTAGTCGAGCAAGCGGTGCGGATGGTGAGCGAAGAGCGCCGCGCCGACGTTGAGGAAGTCGCCAAGAAAATGGCCGTCGAGCGCGTGATCGACGTTCTGCATCCCGAAACGCGCCCGCCGTCGGCGCAAGGACAACCCAACGCGCTTGCGGCCACGCTCGGTTCGATTTTCGGAAGCAACTTTCAAAGTCAGCAACAACAGCAGAATCAGGCCGCGGCGCCGGCGCCCGGAGCGAACGCCGACGCGCAAAAGACGCGCGAGCAGGCGCGCTCCGACGTCGAGCGCGGATTTTACGACGTACGTTTGGTCGAGATCGAAGTGGAAGAAGCTTCGAGTTTTCCGATCGGCGTTATTGGCCCGGGAATGGACCAAGGCGGCGGAGATATCGGCGAGATGCTCGGCGGAATGCTGCCGAAAAAACGCGTCCAGAAACGCGTGACCGTTTCCGAAGCGCGCCGCATCTTCGAACAAGAAGAAGCGACGAAACTCATTGATATGGATGCCGTCAAACGCGAAGCGCTCCGGCGCGCCGGGCAAAACGGCATCATCTTCATCGACGAAATCGACAAGGTCGCCGGGCGCGAAGGCGCGCGCGGGCCGGACGTCTCGCGCGAAGGCGTGCAGCGCGACATTCTTCCGATCGTCGAAGGCAGTACCGTCAATACGAAGCACGGTCCGGTAAAAACCGATCACATCCTTTTCATAGCGGCAGGCGCATTCCACATGAGCAAGCCTTCGGATTTGATCCCCGAGTTGCAGGGCCGCTTTCCGATTCGCGTCGAGCTCGACTCGCTGACGGCAGAAGACTTCAAGACGATCTTGACGCAGCCGAAGAACGCGCTGACCGAACAATATAAGGCGTTGCTTGCGAGCGAAGGCGTAGACGTCGATTTCCAGGCCGACGGCATCGAGCAGCTCGCGCAGTTCGCGATGCAGGTCAACGATCAGAGCGAAAACATCGGCGCGCGCCGCCTGCACACGGTGCTCGAGCGTTTGCTGGAAGACGTGAGCTACGATGCGCCGGAAAAACACGACCCGGTCGTCGTGAATGGTGAATACGTGCGCGAGAAATTGCAAGACATCGTCAAGAACGCCGATCTTTCGAGCTACATTCTGTAAGGCCGCGTGAGCGCGCTCCGGATCCTCGTTCTGGGAGGTACGCGATTCGTGGGGCGCCACATCGTGGACGCCTTCGTTGCCGCAAACGCGGAGGTCACGCTTTTTCACCGCGGCATCAGCGACCCGTCACGGCGGACGGACGTGGAAAATGTCCTCGGCGATCGCGTGGACCATTTGGACGCACTCCGCGAAAAAGACTTCGATGCCGTCATCGATACCAGCGGCTATACGCCCGATGTCGTACATCGCTCCGCCCGCTTTTTCGAGTCGCGCGCGAGCCGCTATCTCTTCGTCTCGAGCCTCTCCGTTTACGATTTCGCGCGGGTACATTCGGATCGCATGGATGAGGACGCGCCCCTGCTGGATTTGCCGGCGGGCGTCGATCCCGCGGTGCGAACCGACGAGCACTACGGCGCGCTCAAAAACCTTTGCGAATCCGAAGTCCGGGAAGCATTCGGCGAACGCGCCGCGATTTTACGCCTCGGCCTTGTCGCGGGCCCGCACGATCCGACCGATCGCTTCACCTATTGGGTTCTCCGCGCCGCCGCCGGCGGCGAAATGCTCGCACCTCCCGCCGATCGAAACATTCAGTACGCCGACGCGCGCGACGTCGCGCGGTTCGCGTTGACCATCGTCCGCGGTCGGATCGGCGGAACGTACAACGTCGCCGCGCCTCCGGACGCCTACACGTTCGGCGATCTGATTGGCGAATGCGCAAGAGTGAGCGGCGCGCATCCGAACACCCGCTGGGTGGAAGAGAGCGTTTTGATCGACAACGGCGTTCAGCCATGGTCGGAGCTTCCGCTCTGGATTCCGCGCGGCGACGCGGCCGCGGCCTTACTTCGCGCGACTCCGGAGCGGGCGGTTGC
>JAICXU010000070.1 GCA_025934595.1 Polyangiaceae bacterium
ATGCATCACCGGCAGAGCGCGCGCTCGAAGACGAGGCCCTCGAGCACGAGACGCGGGACTTCGCGAGCTGGGATCGTGCGACGGCGGAAAAGTATTTTCTCGCCGGTGGCGGGACTCCGCGCGACTTCGAAGCAGCCTGGCGCGTGGAGCGCGAGCGCGTGACGGCGATCGCCGGCATGTTGCGCAAACGCACATACTACGCATGTGCCGGAGGCGCGTTTTACCTTGTTTCAGGCCGCAAATCCGATGCGTAGGCGACCGCGGTTTTCGCACGGCTACTCCTTCGGGCCCATGTTGATGAATGTGGATAGTGTGTGGGAAGCCCCGTGACCGCCCAACCTGATCCCACTGCCGCGCGCGTCGCCCTGTGGCGCGCTCTCCACGTCGAGGTCGATGCGCTGCCGCACGTGCTCGAAGACACCGTCGGTCTCGAGCTCCTCGCTCCCCCCGAAGATTGGCGCGCGCGCGGAGACATGCATCCGGCGGGCATCGCTCCTTTTCGCGCATCGATCGTCGCGCGAGCGCGTTTCATCGAGGACCTCGTCGAGGAGCGCGCGGCGGCCGGCGTCGATCAATACGTGCTGCTCGGCGCCGGCATCGACACGTTCGTGCAGCGCCGCCCCGAGCTCACGTCGCGGATGCGGGTGTTCGAGATCGATCGGCCGTCGCCGCAAGAATGGAAGCGCGCGCGTCTCGTCGAGCTCGGATTCGGCGTGCCCGAGTGTTTGCGATTCGTGCCCGTGGATTTCGAGGCGGGAAGATCATGGCGCGATGCGCTCGTCGCAGCCGGATTCGATACGAAGAAGCCTGCCGTCGTCGCGTCGACCGGCGTCAGCATGTATCTCTCGCGCGAGACGAACATGGCGATGCTGCGTGACGTCGCGTCGTTCGCTCCAGGATCCATCTTCGCGATGACGTTTCTCTTGCCGCTCGAGCTCGCGGATCTCGAGACGCGGCCTGGTCTCGCAATGGCGGCGAAGGGCGCGGCGGCGAGCGGCACCCCGTTCGTGAGCTACTTCACGCCGGACGAGATCATCACGATGGCGCGCGACGCAGGCTTTCGCGAGGCGCATCACGTTTCCGCGGATGCTCTCGCGGAGCGCTATTTTTCGGGCCGATCGGACAGGCTTCGGCCGCCGCGCAACGCCGAGGAGCTTCTCGTCGCGCGTACGTCACGCTAGCGAAGCTTCTTCGGTCGGCGCGCGCCGCGATGCGAATCGAGCATCTCCGTCGGCGCGGACTCGATCGGCGCGAGCGCGGTCGCGGGCAATCGACGCACCTCCGGAGGCAGCCACGGCCCGAGCGCGTCCGCCATTTCTCGCGCGGACTGGAATCGCTTCGCGGGATCCTTGGCGAGGGCGCGCATCACGATCGCGCTGAAATCGGCGGAAACGCCGCCCCGAAGGGATTCGATCGGGTCCGGCGTTTTGTCGAGGATCGCGAAGAGAAGCGCGTTGTAGCTCGCGCCCGCGAACGGCGCGCGCTTCGTGAGCATCTCGTAGAGCACGCAGCCCACCGCGTAAATATCGCCGAGCGCGCTCGGGCCGTCTCCGCGCGCATATTCCGGAGCGAGATATGCCGGAGTACCCAACACGGCGCCCGTTTGCGTGAGCGTGGAGGCTTCGGAATCGCCGACGAGCTTCGCGATTCCGAAGTCGAGCACCTTCACGACGTCGGAGATGTGCGCGACGGTCGTGAGAAGCACGTTGTCCGGTTTCAGATCGCGATGAACGATCTTCGCGGCGTGCGCGGCGTCGAGAGCCGACAAAATTTGAGCGATGATGACGGCAGCGCGACTCTCCGTCAACGGCGGATCCTCTCGAATGACCTCCGTGAGCGACACGCCGCGAAGAAGCTCCATCACGATGAAGGTCTCGTCCGGCAACGACACGAAATCGATCACGTGCACGATGCTCGGATGGTGAAGCGCGGCCAGGAGCTCGGCCTCCCGTCGAAAGCGACGCACGGCATCGGCGCGTTTCGCGAGGGTCGCGTGCAGCACCTTGATCGCGACGCGAATGCCGGCAAGATCCTCGCGCTCGGCTTCGTAGACGGTTCCCATCCCGCCGCTACCGAGAGCGCGCACGATCCGATAGCGATTCGCGAGCACCGTGTCGACGATCAGCGCGCCGTCGGGGCTTCGCCGCGAAACCGCAGCCTTCTCGCGAGTCACGGAATCGAGGAGCTGACGATGCACGCGGGCATCGCGATGCGCTTTTATCGCGCGTGCGACGCTCGCGAGGAGGCGGCGCTCGTCGAGAGGCTTCGTGAGGTATTCGGTGGCGCCGTACTCCACGGCTTTCATCGCCGTGTCGATGCCCGGGTCTCCTGTCATCAAGAGCACCGGTAGATTCGGATCCTCCCGACGAGTCGTTTGCAGGAGATCGACGCCCGTCATGTCCGGCATCTGGATGTCGGTAATGAGCACGTCGATCTGGCGCGTGCGTACGATGTCGAGCGCCTCGGTGCCGCTCGAGGCCTGCGAGACGTCGTGACCTTCTCGCGCAAGCATGCGAGCGACGGCGCGCCGAACCGCGACGTCGTCATCGACGATCACGATGACCCCGCCGAGCTCGGCGTGCGTCGAGGCGAGGGGTCGCACGCTTTCAGGCTACGTGAGCCGAACGACAGATCAAGGTTTCGGACGATGAATCCCCGAAAAAATAGCCGCATTTCGTACTCCAAAAGGAGTAGCGACGACGACGAAAGACGTCCGAATCCGCGGCTTCTCTCGCTCAGAGCGAGGAGACTCGTTGCATCAACTTTCCGCAAAGCTCGGACTGCGGATTGCGCTCACGCTCGAGCGCGAGACCCTTCGTGAATGCTTCGCTCGCGGCCTTCGTATCTTCGAAGAGCAGCTTGGTCACGCCGAGCAGCTCGTAGTCGGCCGGATCCTCCAGCGCTTTCACGAGCGCAGCGATGCGAACGAGAGCGATGCGATGCGCCTCTTTCACGGTTTCGGTCACGGCCGGCGGCGACTTCGCGAGCACCATGAGCCGGAGCGCTTGCCTCTGGTCCTCGGGACGAAAGTCGGCGAATGCCGGGCTCGAAAAAAGCGCAGCGTAGTCGCGGTACGCGTCCTCGGTCCGGCCGTTGCGCGACAAGACGGCGATCTTCTTCAGCGCTGCGACGAGCGTTTCGTTGCGCGGCGTCTCTTCTTCGACGTTCGTCACGATGATCTCCGGCGACGAGTTGCTCACGGGGCGCACGGGCGGAGCAGCCGGGGAGACCTTCGACGGTGGAGGCGACGGTGTCTTGCTCGATGGAGGCGACGGCGCCTTGCTCGCCGCTGGCGCCGGCGGCGGCGCGGGACGGGAGGACGGCACCGGAGGCGGTCCGGCTTCGATCGAATCGAGCGGGATCGTCTTCAGCTCCGACGACGACAGCCGCTCGGCTTCCTTTTCTTTCTTCGGCGGCGGCGACACCTTCGGCAGCGACGTCGGCGCCGGCGGCTCGGATTTCGGTAGCTCCGCGCGCACGGACGGCTCTTCGATTTTTTGTTTAACGTTCGGCGGCCGCATCGAGGGCGTCGGCCCCTCGAGACCGAGCGGCGCGAACACGGCACGAAGCGGCGAGGGGAGGACCGAGTATTTTTCGCGCAGCGTCTTCTTCGAAACGAAGATCTCCTCGCGACGGTCATTGCCGAGCGCGCGGCGGATGACGAGCTCGTTCGGAGTGAGCGAGCGCTCCGCAATTTCTCGCACGATCGGCGTCATCATCGCGACGAACCCTTCTACGAACGCGATGAAGCCGGGCAATGACGCAAAGTCGATTTCCTTGACCGACGCGGTACGGAGCTCCTGCTGCGTGAGGTCGGGAATGGTCGCTGCGATTTTCGTCGCGAGCTCCACGAGCTTCGGCGCGTCTTCCGCGTCGACGTCGAAGGGGCCCGCCGATCCGTCCTCGCTCGTGGCCCGGCGCACCGCTTTGACGCGATCACCTTCGACCGTGAAATCGAAGCCGAGCTCGGATCCGAGCTCGCTGCGGATCTTGAACGTCGTCGCCGCGTCGCCATGCGAGATTTCGGTGACGACATAGCGCTCGATTTTTTGTGGCTTCACCTTCACTTCTTTGGAGATCCAACCCGAGAGCTGCGGCGCGCGAATTTCGAGCTGCGGGCAGAGACGCTCCACGCGAAGGGGCGCGTTCCAAATGCTGCCGTCCGGGATCGCGAGTAAAAAGGTCCAATCGAGGCCGAAGCTCGCATGCACGTCGCGCTGCGCCTCGTATCCTCCCGCGCCGGAGAGCGTGATGCGCGCGACCGCATCGGCGTCGGGGGGATCGTGCGGCCGGAGCAACGTGGCAAGGGCCTCGCGGCATCCGTTGCGCGTCGCAGCTTCATCGGCCTCGAGCTGTGCGATGTCGGACGCGAGCTTCTCGCGGATCGCGGTGAGGGTCGCTTCTTGTCGCCGGCCGATCGATTCTCGGATTTGCTTCGAGCAGATCGCGGTGGGGCTGTCATGCGGGCCGCCGGCGTCTTTTTCCGCTGCTTCGACGCTCGCGAGCGAAAGCGTGATGAAACGCGCGAGTCGTTCAATCTCGACGTCGGCTTTTTCGTGAAGCTCTTGAGCGCGCTTCTTCCCCTCGAGGATGCGCTCGTCCGACTGCAGCGCATGGACCAAGAAGTCGAGCGCGTCGCGGAAGAATTCGAGAAAGTTCGAGGTGAGATCCGACGGCGTGGAATCGCCGAAGAGGTAGTTCATGTGCGAGCGAGGCTCCGAGCTGCCATCGTACAAGAATTCCTCACTTCTGTTTAAGCAGCAGCGGAAGGCGCCGCCGCCCGCCTCGGGCGCGTCGGTTCATCGCCATCGCCATCTTCGCGAGGCTCGTGATCGCCATGGAAAAGCAACATCGCGATCACGAGCACCGGAAGAAATGGCGGTTGTGACGAATCTTCCTCGAGCGTGACCTTTTCGTGCTCACGCGTGGCGAGACGATTTCTCCGCGCGCTTGTCGAACACCTTCTGCTCGCGATCGAGCTCGGTATCGCGGGGCCGGCCGCGGCCAGGGCCTGGGGTCTTGATTTCCTTGGGGACGGGCGACGTTCCGAGCACCTCGCTCGTGCCGTCGTCTTTGCGATCGCCCTCGGTGGCAGGGCGAATGGGGGGCTTGATGGGCATGGCAAACGCTCCTTTTTCCGAAGGTTTTGCAAGTCCGGGCCCACCGGCCCTTTTGCCCTAGCGCTCGGCGCCACTTGGGGTAAAACCCGGGGCTCTTTCGCGTCCCCTCCTTATATAGAGGCGCGCCGCGGACCCATTGCGAGCTGTGGAGTTTCAGGATGACCCAAACGATCGATATTTTGCGCGGGGAGCTCGAGCGTCTTTTTTCGCTCGAGGAGATGACGGGGATGAGTCGCACGCTTCTCGGATTGGATCCGGAAGACGTGGGCGGGCTGAGCGCAAAGGGAAGCTTCGCGCGCGCCTTGACCGAGCGTTGCGTCGACGGCGATCGCATCGAAGCGCTCGTGGACGTCATCTTGGTGTCACGCAGCGAGGTCGATCCGCGCGTGCGCGACATCGCCGCCCTCCTCGGCACCGACGACTTGCCGCCTGGCGCGAAGCTCGGTCCGTACACGATCGAGCGCAAGGTCGCGTCGAGCGATCTCGGCGTGCAATACGCGGCGAAAAAAGACGGCCGCGCGTACACGGTGAAGACGCTTCGCCGCGAAGCCGCTCGCGACAAGCGCGCCGTGCATCGTTTCCTCACGTCGAATCGCCTCGTGTCGACGGTCGAAGACGAAGGCCTACCGAAAAATCTCGAAGCCGGTGAAGCAGGCGAAGGCGTCTACTATGTCGCGTACGAATACTTCGAGGCCACGCCGCTCTCGGCGCGTCTCGCGCGCACCGGTCCCACGCACATCAATGAGCTCAAGCCGCTTTTGCGCGGCATTTTGGAGCCTCTCGCGGCGCTGCACAAAGCGCAGCTCACGCACGGCGATCTCAAGCTCGATCACGTTCTTCTCACGCGCCCAGCGGGAGCTGCAGGCCTCGGAGCCAGCGGAGGATCGAACGCGCTGCTCTCCGGATCACTCGCCGACGTGCGCGTCGTCCTGATCGATTTCGGAGGCGATCGTCTTCGCCCCCGTCTCGCGCACGGCGCGCAGAACGGCGGATTCGGATTTTTGGCCGTCTACGGGTCGCCACGCACGATCGCGCCGGAGCAAGTGCGCGGTCGCCCGTCGGATGCACGCACGGACGTCTACGCGTTCGGCTCGATGCTCTACGAGCTCTTGAGCGGCAAGCCCGTCTTCCAAGCCGACGCGCCCGCCGACGCCGCGTTCTCGCATCTCGCGGTGAAACCCGAGCCGCCGAGCACGAAAGCGCCACGCGGCTGGATCACGAAAGAGATCGACGACTGGGTTTTGTCGATGCTCGACAAGAATCCCGCGTCGCGTCCGAAAGACGCGGGCGCGCTTCTCGACTCGCTCGATCGCCTCGGCCGCACCGCGAAGACGATGCCGGGCGCGACGAAGATCGCACCCGAGAAGCTCGAGTCCTTGCTCGACATGCTGACCGCCGCGCCGGACGACTCGGAAGCGGCCATTGCGCTCGAAAAAGCGGTCGACGAGGGCGGCGACGCGAAGCGCATCGCCGAGGCGTTCGCCGCCGCCGCAGCTCAAGTCACCGGTCACGACGACGACGCGAAAGAGACGGAAAAAGCCCTGCTTTACCGCGCTGCGCGCATTTACGACGGCGCCGCGCAAGACAAAGCGAAGGCAGAAGAGATCTACAAAGAGATCGTCACGCTCGATCCGTCGGACGAGATTGCGACGTTCGCGCTCGAAGAGGTGCGTCGCTCGCTCGGCAAGTACGAGGAGATCGTCGAAGACCTCCTGAATCGCACCGAGAGCGCCGAGCCCGGCGGTCCGCGTGCGCGCATTCTCTCCGAGATCGGTCGCCTCTACGCGAGCGAGCTCGATGACGCCGAGCAGGCCCTCGTCGCGTACGCGCAAGCGATCTGCGAATTGCCGACGAACGAGGATTACTCCGCCGAGGTCGAGCGTCTCGCGGGCGGCAAAGTGGAACGCTGGAACGAGGTGCTCTCGACATTGACCGAAGCGGTGAAGGGCGACTCGCTCTCGCCGACCGATCGCATCGCGCTCCTCGATCGCATCGCGCGCTGGTACGAGAGCAAGGTCGGCCGCGCCGATCTCGCGCTCATGGCGTATCAACAAATCCTCGCTGGTGATCCGGCGAGCGAGCTCGCGCTCGAAGGCCTCACGACGATCTACCGTCGCGCGCAGCAATGGCCGGAGCTCGCGAGCGTCCTCTTGAAGCGCGCCGATGCGGCAGGTGCCACGCCGCGCGCCCGGGATCTTCGCACGGAAGCTGCCGAGCTCTTCGAGTCGCGTCTGAACGACGCCCTTCGTGCACAAAAGCTCTACGAAGCGGTGCTCGCCGAAGATCCCGGCCACACGAAAGCGGGCGACGCCGTCGCACGAATCGCCGAGAAAAATGGGGATTTTACGAAGCTCGCCGCGCTCTACGAAGCGCGCATGCATGCGCGTCGCGGCGAAGAACGCACGGCAGCCCTGATGAGCCTCGCGGAGGTCTACGAGGATCATTTGGACGACCTCACGAAGGCGACGCAGAAGTACGAAGAGCTTCTCGCGACCGACCCGACGAACCTCACGGGCCTGAAGGGCCTCGACCGCATCTACAACCGCACCGGTCGCTACCGCGAGCTGCTCGACGTCCTCGGGCGCCAAGTCGCCGCCGCGGCTACACCGCGCCAGAAGATCAACCTCTACGAGCGCATCGCGTCGCTGCACGACGAAGAGTTCCTCGATCACGCCGAAGCGGCGAAGGCGCGTGAGGCGATCCTCGAGCTCGATCCGTCGAACGACAGCTCGCTGACGGCGCTCGCGCGACATTATCGCGCGCTGTCGCGTTGGGAAGATCTCGTGAAGCTCTACGAGAAGCACGCCGAGACCACGAACGACGAGCCGCGCCGCGTGGAGCTTTTCGTGCAGCGCGCACGCGTTCTCGCGGAGCAAATCGGATCGCCCGAGCGCGCGACGAAAGCCTACGATCAGATCCTCGAGATCGCGCCTGGTCACGCGGGTGCCCTCGAGGCGCTCGCACATTTGCGTGAGCTCTCGGGCGACGCCCATGCGGCGCTCAGCGCCGTCGAAGCGCTCGCTGCGAAAGCGGCCACGCCGGAAGCGAAGTCGGAGCAATGGGTGCGCGCCGCGAAGCTCCTCGAGACCCGCGGCGATCGCGACGGCGCGATCGAGCGCTACAAGCTCGCGCTCGAAGCGAATCGCAAAGACGCTGCCGCTTCCGCCGCTCTCCGCGACGCGTTCATGCAGCGCGGCGACTACACGGCGGTCGTCACGCTCGTCGAAAAAGAGCTCGAAGTGGCGGACGGCGCTCTCGCGAAAGGCCGCCTTTTGGCCGAGCTCGCGAAGATCCACAAGGTCTCGATTCAAGACATTTCGAAGGCCGAAACGTACGCGAAACGCGCGCTCGAGCTCGATGGCTCGAACCTCGACGCGCAGCTCGTTTTGGCGGATTTGGCCTACGAAGCGTCGCGTTTCATCGAGGCGAGCAAAGGCTACGAAGCGCTCGTCGGCCGCGTGGGCGCGCTCGCGAAAGACGAGGCTACGCGCACGCTCGTGCGTTTCGTCGAGTCGGTCGGCAAAGCTTCGCCGATGGGCGCGCCGCCGTCGTCGGTCGCAGCGGTATCGCAGGCCGCCCTGTCGCAGGGAAACCTCGACGGACCTCCGAGCGGAACGTTCGCGGGTCCAGCCTCGGGCCGCATCTCGCAAGCTCCGGCGAGCGTGTATCCGCCGGGCAATCCGAAGATCGCTGCCGCCGTCGAGTCGTTGCAACGCGTCGCTCCCGACGACGTGCATGCGCTCGTTCGCGTCGCCAAGGTCGTGCTCGACCAAGGAGACTCGCAAACGGCGAAAAAGGTGTACGACGAGCTCGTCGCGAAACACGCGGTGCATCTCACCGCGAGCGAAAAGGGCGAGGTCTTTTACGGCGTCGGCGAATCGAGCCGCCGCCTCGGCGACCTCGACGGCGCAATCGAGCCCTTGCAGCAAGCCGCGAGCTTCGACTCCGCGAGCCCCGCGCCGCTTCGTGCGCTCGCGCGCGTCTACGAAGAGAAGGGGAGCTGGAGCGACGTCATTCGCGTGAAGAAGCGCCGCCTCGATCTCGCGACGGGCCAAGAGCGTTTCGATCTCCTCATCGAGATCGGCGACGTCTATCTCCAGAAGCTCTCCGATCGCACGCTCGCATCGAAGACGTACGTCGCGGCTCTCGAAGAGAAGCCGGACGACCGCA
>JAICXU010000295.1 GCA_025934595.1 Polyangiaceae bacterium
CATGAACTTCATCGGCGCGCTCGCGGTCGAGGGCAAGAAATTCAATTGGGCGACGAACGATCGCCTTCGTCGCGCTCTCGAATTGAAGCTCTTCGAAGATCAGAAAGACTCGATCAAGCTGAAGACGCTCGTCTCCGCCGTCGTCGACAAAGACACGCAGGAGAAGATCGACATCATCAAGACGAGGCTCATCAAAAACTTCGGCTACAACGAAGTCTCGGCGACGGACGTCTTGAACTATGTCGCATCGATCTTCGCGCGCGGAGATGCCAAGGAATGAGCGAGCTCAAAAAGAATCTCATGAAGCAGGGCATGAAGCTCATGTCCGATCCCCGCGTCATGAAGTTGATGCAAGACGAGCGCGTGATGAAGGCCGTAATGAAGGCGATGAGCCTTCCCGGAAGAGCGCAAGGTCTCGCGCAAGAGCAGGCGGAGAAGATCGCGAAAGCGATGGCGCTCGCCACCGAAGACGAAGTGAAAGATCTCAAACGCACCGTGCGACGTCTCGAAGAAGAGATTGCGCGGATGCAAAAAGACTCGAAGAAATAGCCGCGACGCACGCTCATGGCGCACAGTCCGATTCTCGACGAAAAGTTTCGCGAGCTCTGCGAGACCGCTGCCCCCGAAGCGGCGATCAGCCACCTGCGCCGGATCATCGAAGAAGGCGACGACATCGCTTGTTACAAGATCAACGCGTTTCGTTTTGCCGATGACGCTGGCGTGTCGCACGTCGACGGTGTTCGCACGCTGCTCTTTGCGACGAAGCTCGGCCTACTGGATCTCAATTACGACGCTTACTGTCCGTCGTGCCATGGCTTGCCCGACTACTCGCGCGCCCTCATGGGCGTGAAGACGCGCGTGCACTGCAAGCTCTGTCGTGTGGACATCAAGGTCGACTTCGAGGACGAGCTCGAGGTTTCCTTCACGGTGAACCCCGCCGTTCGCGCCATCTCGTTCAAAGACTTTTCCGACCGCGAAGAATTTTTCGATCGGCTCGCATGGATTCGCACGCTCAACGTTCGCGAAGGGCGGCTGCCGGCGATGATGGGCTTGTTCGAGCCCGGTGAAACGCGCACCGAACGCGCGACGTTCGCGGCCGGCGATTACAATGCCCGCGCGCCTGCTCACGTTCACGACGGCTGTGCGCTCGTCGTCGCGGGCGAGCCCACGAGCCAGGTGCAGTCGATCCGTTTCGCCGTCGACGCGCGCGGCCACGTCACTCCGAAAGCGGCCACGTTGAGACCGGGCCCCTGCGATGTCACCGTCGAGTTCGGCTACCCGGACCTGTGGGGGTTCGCCGTCGCCGAACTGAAACCGCGGCGAAACTTCGTGAGCGCCGCCTACCTGACCTCGCAGCAGGATTTCCGCGATCTGTTCTCGGGGGAGTTTCTCGCACCCGACGTCAGCTTCGCGATTCGAAGCACGACTTTGATGTTCACCGACATCAAAGGCTCGACGGAAATGTACGAGGAGCTCGGTGACGCCGCCGCGTATCGCCGAGTACGTGACCACTTCGACGTCATGACCGACGTCATTCGCAAGAACGAGGGCGGAATCGTGAAAACGATCGGCGACGCCGTGATGGCGTCCTTTCCGATCAACGTCAACGCAGTGCGCGCCGCGTGCGAAATTCAGCTCGCTTTCCAGGAAATCGACGAGCCTCTTCGCAGCGTCGAAGTGAAGATCGGACTCCATCGTGGTCCCGCCATCGCGGTCACCACGAACCGCAATCTCGACTTCTTCGGACGCACCGTGAACATCGCCGCGCGTGTGCAAGGCAGGAGCGCGCCGCGCCAAGTCCTCGCCAGCGAGTCGGTGCTCCAAGATCCGGACGTAGGCCGACTGCTTTCGTCGATGGGGCTCGCGCCACATCGAATGGAAACGTCACTCAAAGGAATCGCGGGCGCGCACACCGTCCATTCGATCGAGCCTCGCAGGGCATCGCACACGCCCTAAAGCCCGCACGCTCCAGTAGGCATCTCTCCGAGAGCGGCCACATGAGAGCGGCCACATGCGCCTCGGCGCATGGTAAAAATTGAAACGCACGGTTCGCCGTCTCGAAGAAGAAATCGCGCGTATGCAAAAGGACAAGAAGTAATGGTCGCTACGGGGGGGTCGTGAAATCGCAGATTCTGATTTTTCTCGGTGCATTGGTGATCGGACTTTTCACCGGGATCATTCCGATTTCCATCGGCGCCGGCAGCGCGTTCACGTCGATCAACACGGTGATGGCGCCGCTCGTGTGCTCTGGCGACGAGATCGTACCGGCATGGGAGTACCATCCGAAGGGAAGGCCCGCGCTCGCCTCTGGGCCGGATCTCGAGACGCGCTGGATCTGCGTGAATCAAACGACGCACGAAGCGCATATCGCGGGCTATCGCACGATCTTCATCGCGGGCGTCGTGTACGGGCTCCTCTTCACCGTCCTCCTCTACTTTTTGGGCCGCCGGCTCATCGACACGGAGGCGAACGAATAATCGTTCGAGCCCGCGCCGCCGCGACCACGCTACCTCGGCGGCGCCAGCCTACGCCGTTCTCTCGAGGAGCCACCTTTCGACGAGCGGCCACATGTGCCTCGGCGCATCTCTCCCGACGAGCATGTCGACGTGCCCGAACGGCAGCGAGCGAAATGTCTTGTCGAGCGACGCGCTCCGCACGAATGCGGGACGCACGGACGGTGGCGGCGCGAGCTCGTCGTCGTCTCCTGCGATGACGAGAAGTGGAATGTCGAGCGACTCGAAACGCTCGACGTAGTCTTCGCGCTCGCCTCCGAAGCGCTTCGCGTTCGCCCAATCGAACATCGCGAGCATCTCGTCGATGCCGGCGTAGTCGAATGCGAGGCGAAGATGCTCGTCGAGCACGTGAGGCTCGATCGCGGAAGGCCGCCACCCGCGAAGTGGCATCGGGAGCGGGCCGTCGGTCATGACCCGGAGCGTGCGCATCGCCGATGCGATCGCTCGCATCGCAACGGGTGCGCCGACGCTTCGAATTCGCGCCGCGCGGAGCGCCTTGACGGCGACGGCGACGGCTTGCAGCTCGAACGACCCGCGCGCGAAGTGATACGGGCTCCCGAGGGTCACGAGGCCGGCGATGCGACCTCGCAAAGCCGGGGCGGCGGCGTATCCGACGAGCCCACCGAGCGAATGGCCGATCAGAAATACCGGCTTATTTTCGGTATTTTTTGCGATTTCGGCGAGAGCGCTCGGCAAATCCTCCTCGACGTACTCGCGCACGTTGCGGGCCCTCGCCCGGGAGAGCTGGCGCGATCGACCGTGGCCTCGGAGATCCAAATTGAAGACGTCGAAGCCGCGCCGCGCGAGGTAATTCACGAAGCTCCGCGACGGCAGGTGCCATGCGTGCCGGTTCTGCCCGAACCCATGCACCAAGAGGACTTGGGCGCGCATCATGGCCATCCCGGCGGCGCGTTTTCGCACCATGGCGAGCGGGACTGCCCCGCCCGTCACGACGACCTCCTTCACGAAGTCCTCGTGGTCGTCGCGGTCGACCGCTTGTCTGACGAGACGCCGATGCAGAATCACACGAATACGAATTTTGAGTGTAGCATCGCAGCCCAACATGATGAGAGCCCCGACGCTCGCCTTGCTTGGTCTGTCGATCCTCAGCCTCTCGAAACCCGCTCTAGCTCAGGATGCGCCGAAGCCGGCCGACGCTTCCGCGAGCACCGGCGCCGCCGCGAAGACCGACACGTCGTCGGCGAATACGGGAAAAACGGCGGAGCCTCCGAGCGACGTCGATCCTTCGACCGACGTCACCGAGAAGCCCGGCAAGACGTACTACTTCATCGGCCTCCGCTATCGCGGCGACATCGTCCCCAAGTTCATGCAGAACTTGTTCGTCGACGGCGGCAAAACGCTCTACTCGAACACCGTCGGCATCGAAGCCGACATCCGCAAGGACGGCTTCTCGTTCATTCCCGCGCTCTCCTACGTGGAGTACGGAACCGGCGGCGACGTCCTTTATTTGGAAAAAGGGAAAGACGCGAGCCTCGCCGGCAACTGGTCGAACGTGAACTCGTCGCTCAAAGCGATCTACGCCACCGCGGATCTCTTGTGGTCCTTCAAGGTGCACAAGAACGTCGACTTCGAAATCGGCGCCGGCTTCGGTCTCGGCGTTCTTTTCGGCGATCTCGAGACGAGCTGGGTCTACGCCGATGCGAACGGTCCCTACACCGCCGACAGCGGCGCGCGTTACTCGCCGTGCGTGACCTCCGGCGGACAGGCGCCCACGCAAGTCGGCTGCAACAAGAAAGATCACCAGAACGCGAGCGTCGCGAAGATCGATCACTACACCGAGCCCTCGTGGGTGAACGGCGGATCGAAGCCGAACCTCTTCATTCACCTCGCGGTCCCGCAGCTCGGCGTGCGCATCAAGCCCGTGAAAGAAATGGAAGCGCGCATCGGCCTCGGATTTTCGCTGACCGGATTTTTCTTCGGAATCAGCGGAAATTACGGCCTCGAGCGCTTGCTCGACAAAAAGAGCGAGTCGCAACCGACCGACGTCCGCACGCCGGCCCCGCAAGACACGAAGTAGAGGTAGATGCGACGTAGGTATGGTCGCCGAGATACCATCAGACTCGATGCTCGCGCTTCCGCCGCGCTACGAAGCGAAGTGGCTGCTCGGTCGAGGCGGCGGCGGTGAGGTCTGGGCCGTTCGCGATCGCGTGAACGGAAAGATGCTCGCGTTCAAAGTGCTCGCGGCCGGCGCCGGTGAGAGCGAGGTCATGGCGCTCGTGCGCGAAGCGATGGCGCTCTCGGGTCTCGAAGGGCTCGGCGTGCCGCGCGTGCTCGCGTTCGGGACGATCACGAACGAAGGGGAAAAAAGGCGGTATTTGCTGCGCGAGCTCGTCGAAGGTCACAGCCTCGAAGAGGTCTTGGACGACGTCGCGCACGGTGATTGGATCGCGCCGCTCGCGCTCGCGAGCGAGCAGCTCACGGTGCTGCATCGCGCCGGCCTTTTGCACGGCGACGTGAAGCCGGCGAACATCATCGTCGGCCCGAACGGAAAAGCGACGCTCGTCGATCTCGGTCTCGCCGCTCCGTGGCGCGAAGGCGGCTCGCGTCCGAAAGGGCTGACGCCGAAGTACGCAGCGCCGGAGCTCTTCGCGGGGCAGAAGCTCACCGTGCGCGCCGAGGTGTATGCGCTCGGTGCCACGCTCGCGGATGCGGTCGACAAGCGCGGCGCTTCGCTCTCGAGCGAGCTGAAAAAAGCCTTCGATCGCATCGCCGCGCGCGCCACCGCCGAGGAGCCGAGCGATCGTCATCCGAGCGTCGACGAGTTCGCGAGCGCGCTTCGTCACGCCGCGGGCCTCAAGGCGCGACACTTCGCGGACGAATCGGCG
>JAICXU010000318.1 GCA_025934595.1 Polyangiaceae bacterium
GTGCAAGCCCTCGACGACCTCGAAAATTTCCACGCCACGACCATGCGCATGGTCGCCGACAGCGCAGGGCGCAGCGCGCAACCCGGAACCGTCGACTACGCCCGCCAAGTCATGGATCACGCGGCGCGCATCGTCGAAGAAGCGAAGAAGGGCGTGCAGGCCACGAACGAGCGTGATCAGGCCATGGTCCGCGCCGAGGTCGAGCGTCGTCGTCTCGAGATCCGCAGCGCTCTCGAAGGATTTCTCACGCAGGGCCACTTGCCCGCGCTCGGCGTGCGCGTGTCAGCGCAGCTCGTCGACATGCAGTACGTGATGTCGGCGACGTTCACGAATCCCGACGGTGTCGTTTCGTCGTTTCGCCTCGGCGCGTCGCGCGTGGCGGTCTGGAGCCAGCCGCGAAAAGTGAGCGAGTTCTCCGACGGCATGAACCTCATGGTCGGCATCAAAAAGGGCCTGTTTCGCAAGGGAACGCAGCCCGAGGCGCTGTCGCTCGACGAGTTCATCGTGAGCGGGTTCGAGCTGTCGGATTCGTCCGCGCAGATCACGCTCCGCCGCAAGATCCAAGAACGTGACTCGCTCGTTTTCGACGTGAAGAAAGAAGACGAGGTCACCGCCGAGGTCACGCATCCGCTCGAAGACGGCGAAGGCGCGCTCCCCACGACGGTCGACGCCGGCGATCGCCTGCACCTCACGCGTTTGTGGCAAGCGGTGGGCTCGTCGCTCGAGCAAGTGCTCCAGCAAAAAGATCGGCTCGTGAAGCTCACGCTGAACGGCGAGGACGTCTTCGAAAATGATCTCTCGATTCAATTCGTCTCGCAGCTCGTCGCGTACTTGGCGTCGACGGTGCTCGAGATCGCGAAGCGGAGCCCGAATCCATCGGAGCTCTCGTTGAAAAAAGAGGACGAGCAAGGCCGCCGCGAAGAGATCTACGTCAAGCGAGAGGATCTCATGCGCCTCTTCGCGCCGCTCGGCGAAAAGGAACGCGCCATCTTCGCGCCGTTCGGATTCGGGCCGGTTCCTGCGGAGCTCGCGCGGCCGATCACGCTCGACGTGGAGCCAATGACCGACGAAGGCTGACGCCCGGATGGCGACGTCGAAGTCGTACGGGTGCCGGTCTGGACGCGCGGCAGCTTTTTGTGCGGCCGTCACGATCGGAGTCGCTGCGGCATGCGGAGGATCGCGCTTGCCCGCGAAATCACCGAGCGAAATCGCTCCGGGAACGGTCACTAGCAACATCGTGCGGAGCGATTACGCCGGGACGGCATCGTGCACGCCCTGCCACGCCGACATTTCCGATTCGTGGACGCGCGCGCCGATGCACCGAATGACGCGCCTGCCGAACGCGGTTTCGCTCGACGCGCCGTTCGACGGCCGCACGTTTCATTTCAAGAACGACTCGGCGACGCTCACCACCGCCGACGGCGACCATTACATGCAGGTCGTATCGGCGAAGTACGGCACGGAGACGTTTCGCGTGACCAAGGTCATCGGCGGTCACTACCGGGAGGACTTCGCGGGGCTGAGAGTCGATGCGGCGCAAAAAAATGCGCGCGTGCTCGGCGACACGCACGACGAAGTGGTGCTCCCCGTTTCGTATTTGCTCGCCACGCGCACGCTTCGTTACAAAGGCTATTCGGTGATGACGCCCGAGCGCGACGGTCTCAAGGCGGGGCCGACGTGGAATCGCACCTGCATTTTTTGTCACAACACCGCACCGTATCTCTCGAGCATGCTCGGTGCGCTCGCAGGCGCCGACGCGAAGCCGTATCAAGGCGAGGTCGTCGACGCGCTCTTGCCGCCCGATCGTCGCGCCCGTTTCGAGGTCACCGACGAAGACGGCCTCCGGGACGCGGTGGGAGCCGAGATCTCGTTTTTGCATGGATCGACCGAGAAATTGCCTCTCAAAAACGTGCAGACTGCACTTATTTCGGGGATCGAAGCCACGCGCGCGGATTTTTGGCAGCGCGATCTCGTCGAGATCGGAATCGGCTGCGAGTCGTGCCACGGCGGATCGCGGGAGCACGTGAAGAACCCGAGCGTGAAGCCATCGTTCATGCCGCACGCATCCTTCGTACATGGCAGCGACGCGTCACCGCCCCGCGAGATCTCGCGCACGTGCGCGCGCTGCCATCAAGTCCTCTTCAGCGGATATCCCTTCACGTGGGAAGGCGGACGTCGCAGCGAGGACGATCGCGGCGGCAGTCACATCAATTCCGGCGAAGGCCGCGATTTTCTATTGGGACACTGCTCGGAGAAAATGAGCTGCGTCGACTGTCACGATCCGCATGCTCCCGGGAACGAGAAGCGCATTAGCGAGCTCGAGGACACGCCCGCCGGCAATGCCGTGTGCGTGCGCTGTCACGCGGAATACGAATCGGGCGACGCCCTCCGCGCGCACGCGCATCACGATCCGAAAGGCGAAGGCGGAAAATGCATGAATTGCCACATGCCGAAGAAGAACATGTCGCTCGGCGGAGAAACGACGCGCTATCACCGCATCTCTTCGCCCACCGATCGCGACATCGTCGAGCGAGACCGTCCGCTCGAGTGCGCGCTCTGCCACGAAAAGAAGACCGTGCGCGAGATCCTCGGGGACATGAAAAAATTCTGGGGCATGTCGTACGACGAGACCAAGATGCGTGAGCTTTACGGGGAAAATCTCGATCAAAATGCGATCTTGGCGACGCTCGCCCTCGGCAAGCCTCACGAGAAAGCGCCCGCGCTCTTCGTCGCCGGCCGCGCGAAAATGAACGCGGCGGCGCGGTATGCCGAAGAAGAATTGACGGGTCCGTACCCGATCGTGCGCGGTTACGCGCTTCGTGCGCTCGAGTCCATCACCGGAGAAGCCGCGCCGTTCGATCCACTCGCTGAAGACGATGCGAAGATCGCGGAGGAGGCGCGCGCGTGGCTCTCGAAGCACGACCTCGCCGGCGCGAACGACAAGAGAGACGCGCGGTGAGCTTCACCGACACCGAGGATGGCGAACGAATTTTCTATCGCGTCGCCGGCGACGAGGGCGCGGAGCGCACGGTCGTGCTCATTCAAGGCTTGGCGCTCTCGCATCGTTTCTGGTTCACGATCCCCGACGATCTCGCGAGCGATCCGCAAAGGCCGCGACGCGTGATCGCGCTCGACAACCGCGGCACGGGCCAGAGCAGTCGTGCAAAGCCTCCGTATTCCATGAAGCGGCTCGCCGCCGATGTCGCGTGCGTGATGCGCGCAGCGAAGGTGGACAAGGCCACGCTCGTCGGGATTTCGATGGGCGGCATGATCGCGCAGCACGTCGCGCTGAAGCATCCCGAGCTCGTGCGCGGTCTCGTGCTCATGGCGACCACGCCCGGATTGCCGCACGGAAGATTGCCGTCGCCGAAGACGATCGCGACGCTCCTCACGATCGGAGCGGGACGCGACCGCGGCGGAAAGCTCACCGCGAGCCTTCTTTTACCGCCTTCCGAGATGCATCGCGCACGCGAGCACTTCGCGGGGTGGCTCGAAGAGATGCGGGCGTCGCCCCCTTCACCGGCATCGTTCGCCGGGCAGATGGCGGCGATCGCGGGGCACTCGACGGGATTTTCGCTCGGAAAAATTCGCGTGCCGACCGTCGTCGTCACGGGAGACGCAGACGTCCTCGTGCCACCGAAGAACAGTCACGTGCTCGCAAAGGCAATCGCGAACGCGCGGCTCGAAATTCTACCGGGCGTCGGACACGGCATTCCGATGCTCGACAAGCTCGTCGTAAGGCGCGCGCTCGAGTCGATCGACAGCTAGCTCCAGAGCCTCACGCCGCCGAGCAGGCCTTGAATGTTCTCGGTGACGGTGACGTTCTTCGGCAGATCGATCTTGAGGTGCTTGGCGTTGCCGCCGCCGAGATAGATGTGGCGCGGATTGAAGATCGGCTGGATCTGCTCGAGCACTTTTTTCACGTGCTTGTTCCATTTCTTGTTGCCGACTTTTTCGCGCTCCGCGTTGCCGACGTAGTCCTCGTAGGTCTTTTTCCCTTTGAACGGATGATGCGCGAGCTCGAGGTTCGGCACGTATTTGCCGTCGAGAAAAAGCGCGCACCCCATGCCGGTTCCGAGCGTGAGGACCATCTCGACCCCTTTGCCTTCGACGACGCCGTGACCTTGCACGCCGGCGTCGTTCAGCACCATGCATGGCTTGCCGAACGATTTTTGCAGCGTCGCCTGGAGCTGAAAGCCGCGCCACGCGTCACCGAGGTTCGGCGCGGTGTTCACCACACCGTCGATCACGACGCCGGGAAATCCGCACGAGATGCGATCGAACACGCCGAGCGGTGCGATGATCTTCATGAGGGCCGCGAGGACGGCCTTCGGGGTCGCGGGATGCGGCGTCTCGATGCGCGCGCGATCGGTGAGCGCTTTGCCCGCGTCGTCGACGACCAGCGCCTTCAATCCCGTACCGCCGATGTCGATCGCGAGAGTCTTGAGACCGGTCCGGGTTTTTGCCTGGGTCTTGGTTCGGGTCGTCGTCTTGCGCTTCGCTGGCATGAAGTACGACGCTACGCGGCGCCGCCGCCGACGGGAAGCACCTCGCGCGTGAGATTTCGAATCTTCTCTTTGTCGCGCTGTCCTGGAAGACGCGCCGATGCGTCCGCGCTGAGGTCGTGCACGACCACGTCGTCTTCGATCCGCACGCCACCGAGCGGCATGAGCGCGTCGACGACGCTGAAGTCGACCGATTTGGCGTGCTCACCCTGGCGTAGCTCTTCGATGAGACCCTCGATGAAATAAATGCCGGGCTCGATCGTGAAGCATTGCTGCGGCGTGATCGTCGACGTGTTTCGCAAGTACGGATTTTCCGGCTTCGGCTTGATGAGCGCGCAGCCGACGTCGTGGCATTGGAGGCCGAGCGAGTGCCCGAGCCCGTGCGGATAGAACGCGCGCGTGATGCCGGACTCGAACGCGGCTTCGGGGCTCAAATCCCGCACGATTCCCGCGTCGCGCAAGATCTGCCCGACCTCGCGATGCGACTCTTCGTGCAATTTTTCGTAGCCGTTTCCGACATCCACCGCCGCACACAGTCTCTGCTGCATGCGCTCGAGGCCTTCGACGATTCCGCGGAACGTCGACAGCGTCGCGCCGCCGCCCTTCACCCACGTGCGCGTGATGTCCGAGCAATAGCCTTGATACGTGGCGCCCGCA
>JAICXU010000509.1 GCA_025934595.1 Polyangiaceae bacterium
GCTGAAGCCGGGCGAGAACGACACGGAGATGTGCCTTCGCGATCGCCGCGCGGTCATGTCGTTTCCCCACGGAGGGCTTCGCTACTTCGAGCCAAGACTCGACGAGTATAGACGCCGAGTGAAGAAGGAAACTAGCCTCTCGTCGTGAAGAATTTCGGGCGGGCGCGCTTCGTCGGAGGAACGGGGAAACCGCGACGAATTTCCGTCGGAGCGGATGCAGCGCTGGCGCTCCTCGTGATCTTGGTCGTCGCGATGATGATCGTGCCGCTGCCCACGTGGCTCCTCGATCTGCTCATCGCGACGAACTTGTCGGCGTCGCTCGCGATCCTCCTCGTCGTCGTGTATGCGCCCGACGCGCTGTCGGTGGCTTCGTTCCCGTCCGTGCTTCTCCTCACGACGCTTTTTCGTTTGGGTCTCAATGTTTCCTCGACACGTTTGATCCTGCTTCAAGCCAACGCGGGACGCGTGATTCACGCGTTCGGCGCGTTCGTGGTCGCCGGAAACTACGTCGTCGGCGGAGTCGTTTTCCTGATCCTCACGATCATCCAATTCGTCGTCATCGCGCGCGGCGCCGAGCGCATCGCCGAGGTCGGCGCTCGATTCGTCCTCGACGCGATGCCGGGAAAACAGATGGCGATCGAAGCGGAGCTCCGAAGCGGCACGATCGATCCCGCCGAGGCCCGGGCGAAACGCGCCGAGCTCACGCGCGAGAGCCAATTCTTCGGCGCGATGGACGGCGCGATGAAGTTCGTGAAGGGCGATGTCATCGCGTCGATCCTCATCGTCGTCATCAACTTGGTCGGCGGCCTCGCGATCGGCATGGCGCAGCACGGCCTCGGCCTCGAAGAATCTCTGAAGCGATACGGCCTGCTCACGATCGGCGACGGGCTCGTCACGCAAATCCCGGCGCTCGTCCTCTCGACGGCGGCAGGCCTCCTCGTGACGCGCACGGCGAGCGAAGAGGCGGATCAATCCCTCGGCACCGACCTCGCCCGTCAGCTCTTTCGCACGCCGCGTGCGCTTGCCGTCGCAGGTGGCTTCGTGATCTTGCTCGGGCTCGTGCCGGGGTTACCGACGGTCCCGTTTTTGGCTCTCGGCGTCGCGCTGCTCGTCATCGCAGCGCTGCGGTCGCACGCACGCGACGCAGAAATCGCCGAGAAAAATGCGGCAGATCTCACACGTGATTTCGTACCGGCGCTCGCTCCCTGGAGCATCCACGTGAGCAGCGATCTGGAGCACGCGCTCGGCGCGCGCGTCGATTCGCTTCGCGCGGAGATTTTCTCCGAGCTCGGCGCGCCCCTTCCCGCTCCCGACCTCGCCGTGGACGATTCGCTAGCTCCCGGCTCGTTCGCGCTCTTGCTTCAAGAAGTGCCGGCGACGGTCGTCGTGCTCGACGAAGCGGAACGAAAAAATCCTGCGAACGCCATCCTTCACGCCGCCAGCAGTCTTCTGCGAGCGCGCGCGGCGGACTTCATCGGCATCGCGGAGACGGAGCGCCTCTTGGAGGGCCTCGCGAAGATCTCGCCCGCCCTCGCCAAGAACGTGGTGCCGCGGCCGATCTCGGTGGTCACGCTTACCGAAGTGCTCCGACGGCTCGTCGACGAGCACGTCTCGATCCGCGATCTCCGCGGCATCCTCGAAGCGCTCGCGGCCTCTCCGCTCGCGAAACATGCCGATCCAGATCCGGCCGAGCTCGCGGAAGCGGTGCGTACGCGCATGCGCCGACCCATGACGTACGCGCTCACGCGAGGCAGCCTCGAGCTCGAGGCGTGGGTGCTCGATCCGGAAATCGAAGAGACGATCCGGCGCGCCGTCACGAAGACGGAATCCGGATCGATCCTCGCGCTCGCGCCCTCGGCATCGCGCGACATTCGCTCGGCGTTCGCGCACGCGATTTCGAAGCGAGACGCGGGCGCGATGCGCGTTCTCCTCGCGCCCGCCGACGTACGCCGATTCGTTCGAAAGCTCGTCGAGGCTGATTTTCCGGACGTTCGCGTGATCGCAGCGACCGAGATTTTGCCGGAGATCGTGGTGAAGCCCATCGCCCGGATTTCGCCGGGCGACGCCGCCTGACAGCGGTCCGCGGGTCAAATCTTCTGGCGCACCATTTTTCGCGGCACGGCACCGGAGCGCATCAAGATCTGCTTCGCCTCGCGCTCGAGAAGCGGATGAATTCTCTTGCCGACGAACATGCCGAGAAGGTGCGGGCTCACGTCCGACAACTTTTTCAGCGCACGCGACATCGACTTGTTGTCGTTCACGGCCGCGTACGCGAATGCGCGCGCGCGATACATTTGCGTGCGTGACTCGGAGAACTCCGGATCCTCCGGATTGAAGAGCTCGAGCGTCTCCACCGCTTTTTTCGCGTTTCCGGTCCGCGCCCAGGCTTCGCCGGCAACCGTGGCGAACATCGCGCGTGTCTTCGCGTCCTGCTGTTTGCCGAGGTCGAGCTTGTCGGCAAGGGCACGGGCTTCTGCCGTTTCTCCGAGCGAAAGATGGAGCATCGCTCGCAGTGCGCGCACCTGATCGCCGACCGGACCGAGCACCTTTTCGAGATTGATCGATTCGAGCGTCTCGAGCGCCTTGCGCGGATTGTCCTGCATCTCGAGCTGCGCGCGCGCGATGGTGGCCTGCGTGTCGCCCTTCTTGAAATCGCGCGAGAGCTTCTCGATCGCTTCTTTGCGACCTTCGTCCGTATCTGCGCCTCGCACGAGCGCCCCGAGCGCCTCCGATTTTTTCAAGTAGCGCGAAAACCACAAGCCGCCGCCGATGGCCACGAGCGTGACGATGCTGACCGTGATCTTCGGCCACCAGCTCGGAAGGATCAGCGCGACGGCCCACATCACGGCGAGGACGAGACCGATGCGCGTGACGATTTTTTTGAGGTCGACCGGCGGCCTCTCTTGCGCTTGATCGCGCGCGAGCTTCTGGAGATCGCGCTGGGCTTGCTGGGCGCTCTGCTTCTTCTTCTTGCTCGGCGGAGGCGACGATGCCTTCGAGCTCGGGCTGGCGGGTGACTTCGATTCGCTCACGGCCGGCGTCTACCGCGTGCCGGAGTCATCTGCAATCTCTGGCGCGAAATTCGGCTCATTTCGGTCGAAAATTTCGCGAAACTGCAAAAATAGGCTCTGCGCGATGGACATGCACGGCACTGCGAGCAGCGCGCCGACGACGTGAAAGAAATGCTCGCCGACGAGGAGCGCGAAGATCACGAGCACAGGATGAATCTTCGCGCTGTCGCCCATGATCTTCGGATTCAGGAAATTCGCTTCGAGCTGATGGATGCCGACGATCCAAATCAAGACGAAGATGGCCGTGCTCAAGCCTTGCGTGAGGCCGAGCGCCACGGCGGGGATCGCGCTCGCGAGAGCACCGAAGATCGGCACGAGTGAAAAAATGGTCGCGACGATCGCGAGAAGCGGCCAGTAGCGCAGGCCGCAGATCGCGAACCCAATCGCGCTGAGCGTGCCGTTGATGAGACAGATGACGAGCTGGCCACGCACGACGCCCGAGAGCCCGTGATCGACGCGCTGGGCGAGCGCGGTGCAATCCGCACGCTGATGGGGACGAGCCAGCGAAAGAAAAAACGCGCCGATCTTTTCTTTCGTGATGATGAGGTAAGCGCCGATCATCAGCGTCAGCCCGAAGATCAAAATCACGCGAAACGCCGCGGCCAAGAGCCCGCCTCCGAGCCGCGCGAGCTCGACGGCGTTCGTGCGCGCGTATGCCAGGCTTTGCTCCACCGAGTCGTTGACGAATTTGTCGGCGTCGAACGGCTCTTGCTCGGCGGGTGGCTTCGTCGTCACGACGAACCCGTCTTTCGCGCGGCGAACATGCAGACC
>JAICXU010000235.1 GCA_025934595.1 Polyangiaceae bacterium
CGGCCGCGAGCGCGTCTCGCGTGCGACCTTCGTCGAGAAGCGCGCGCGCATACACGTGATCGACGATCGGCGCGTGACGCACCGACGCGGGACTCGACTCGACCGCACGAAGCGCGAGACCGGGCGAACGCGCATCGAGATAAGCCTGCGCGAGATCGCGACGCGCGCGAGCGTCGTCCGGATGATCGGCGACACTGGCTTCGAGCTGGCGCACGGCTTCGGTTTGCTGCGCGGGCTCGAGCCCGAGACCGAGCACGGTGTGCTCGCGCTCCACGCCGCTCGCGAGCCAGAGAATTCCGGCCGCCGTGAGAATGCCTGCGCTGTACGCCCGAAGAACGGAGCCCTTCATGCACACTCCCACGATCGAGAATTGAGACGGGTCAGGTCAGAAAAAGTTCCAAGTCTCGGCTTCACACGCGCCGACAATGGATGCCCCGTCGCTCTTCGCCAGACATCCACTGGGAAGCGAAAGTTTCAGATTTCTTCGACTCGGATTCGGATTTTCGCTTGGGCTTTTTCTTGCCGATTCCAGACGCGCATCCGCGCTGGAAATTTCGGCTCAGAATGCGTGGGCGAGCTCGTTCAGCACGAAATCGCCGACCTCCCGGGTCCCGAGCGATCCACCCACGTCGGCGGTGCATTTCTTCTCCGCGATCGCGCGCGCGGCTATTTTCTCGAGGCGCGGCTCTTCGTCGGCATGACCGAGATGCGCGAGCAGCATGCCCACGGTTTGGATGGCGGCGAGCGGATTGGCGATATTTTTCCCGGCGAGCGGCGGCGCCGATCCGTGCACGGGCTCGAACATCGCGACTCGATTCGGATCTGCCGCGTGCACATTCGCGCTCGCTGCCATGCCGAGCCCGCCTTGAAGCGCAGCGCCGAGGTCGGTCACGATGTCGCCGAAAAGATTACACGTGACGACGACCTCGAACGGCCGTGGGTCCTGCACCAAATAGAGGCAGAGCGCATCCACGTAGACGTGCTTTGCAAGGATGCCGGGGTACCGCTTCGCGACCTCGAAAAAGCAGCGATGCCAGAGCTCGTGCGCGTGCTTCATCGCGTTCGATTTGTCCGCCATGTGCACGGTTTTTTTTCCGTGTTTTTTCGCGTATTCGAACCCGGCCACGATGAGACGCTCGACGCCTTTTCGCGTGTTCACGTCTTCGTTGATCGCGATTTCGTCGGGCGTGCCGCGTTTGAACTGCCCGCCCATGCCGACGTAGATGCCTTCGGTGTTCTCGCGGAACACGACGATGTCGATGTCTTTCGCCGTGAAGCCCTTCAGCGGGACGAGGCGATCGTCGAGGGCGCGAATCGGACGCACGTTTGCATAGAGATCGAGCCCGAATCGCAGCCCGAACAAGATGTCGCGCGCGTGCTCGAGACCCGGAACGCGTGGATCGCCGAGCGCGCCGAGCAAAACCGCGCGCGCTTCGTGCTCGATGCGCTCGCGGATTTCTTTCGGGTACGTCGTGCCGTCTTTCAAATAGCGATCGGCGCCGAGATCGAGCTGCCACAAGTCGAGATCGAGCCCGCGCTTGTCGCGATAAAACTCGAGAACGCGACGAGCCTCTCTGACGACCTCGGTGCCGATGCCGTCGCCGGGGATCAACGTGATGAGTTGAGCGCTCGACATGGACTCTGGCTTTTGGGCTCAGCCCAAAAGTTTCTGCGTCGAGACGAACTCCATTTTGTGCGCTTGCGCGACGGGCTCGCAGGTCACATGACCTTGGTAGGTGTTGATGCCCTTCTCGAGCGCCTTGTCTTTTTTCGCCGCCGCCACGAGACCGTGCTCCGCGATCTTGATCGCGTAGCCGATCGTCGTGTTCGTGAGCGCCCACGTCGAAGTTTGCGAGACCGCGCCCGGCATGTTCGGGACGCAGTAGTGCACGACGCCGGACACTTCGTAGGTCGGGTTGTCGTGGGTCGTAGGACGACACGTCGCGATGCATCCGCCTTGATCGACCGCGACGTCGACGACGACGGATCCTTTTTCCATTTTTCCGATCAGCTCTTCGCTGACGAGCTTCGGCGCGACGGCGCCGGTGACGAGAACGGCACCCACCACCAAATCGGCTCGTTTTACCGCCTCTTCGATGTTCGTCGGATTCGAATAGAGCGTCTCGACGGCGCCGCCGAACACGTCTTCGAGATACGCCATCGTCTCGGCGCGAACGTCGAGCACGGTGACTTGTGCGCCCATGCCGATCGCGATCGTCGCTGCGTTGCGACCGACGACGCCGCCGCCGAGAATGACGACGCGACCACGGCGCGTGCCAGGAACGCCGCCGAGGAGGACGCCTTTTCCGCCGCGCTCTTTCTCGAGGCAGATCGCTCCGGCTTGCACGGCCATGCGGCCCGCGACCTCGCTCATCGGACGAAGAAGAGGAAGCGAGCCGTCGGCGAGCTCGATGGTCTCGTACGCAACGCCGGCCACGCCCGTCTCCGCGAGCTTCTTCGTGAGATCGGGCTCCGCCGCCAAATGCAGATACGTGTATAGTACAAGGTCTCGCCGGAAGAAGCCGTACTCCGCAGGGAGCGGCTCTTTCACTTTCACGACCATCTCGGCGCCCCAGGCTTCCGCGGCGGTCGCCACGATCTGCGCGCCTTGCTTCACGTACTCCGCGTCCGGAAGACCGCTCCCCTCGCCTGCCGATTTTTCGATGAGCACTTTGTGACCACGTGAGGTGAGGCTCTTCACTCCGGCCGGGGTCATGCCGACACGGTACTCACGGGTTTTGATTTCTTTCGGAACGCCGATGATCACGGGGAGAGCTCCTTTGCGAGAACGCGGGCGTACCGTACTTCCGGCTCACGCATTTGCAAAGACGAGTCGCTCATAACGCAGCTCGTCAGGATTGCTTTTTTCCGCGAACCATCCGACGGTCGCGCATCTCGTACGCGATCACGAAAAAGGCTCTTTTTCCCCTGTCGCCGCACGCAGCGCACGGCTTGGCGATGGCGGCGCTCGGCGTGCTCGAGCATGCGTCCGTGATGCGGGCGCTCGTGCGCCCCGGAAAAAATACGTTCGCGGAAGCTCTACGCGTCCGAAAAATGGGGCTCGAGTTCGCGCATCCCGTCGGGCTCGCCGGCGGCTTCGACAAGAACGCGATGCGGCCGCGTGCGCTCGCGGCGCTCGGCTTCGCGCATGTCGAGATCGGCACGGTAACGGCGCTCGCGCAGGAGGAAAATCCTCGGCCGAATTTATTTCGACTCCCCGCCGATCACGCGCTCGTGAACCGTCTCGGATTTCCGAACGAGGGCGCGGACGCCGTCACGAAGCGGCTCGCGGAAAAAGGATGCGACGTGCCCGTCGGAATCTCGATCGGAAAATCGCGCGCGGTGCCTACCCTGCCGATCGACGATGCGATCGCCGATTACGTGACGAGCTTTCGTTTCGCGAGACGCGCGCTCGAAAAAATAAAAGGCTTCGTCGTCGTCAACGTGTCGTCGCCGAACACGAAAGATCTGCGCGCCATGCAAGCGGCCGACATCGCGAAGCGGCTGCTCGATGCGATTTCGGCGGAAAATGCCCGGGATCCGCGCATCCCGGTTCTCGTCAAAGTCGCGCCCGACCTCGACGATGCCGCGCTCGATTCTCTCTTAGATGTCGTCCTCGCATCGGGGATCGAGGGCATCGTCGCCACGAACACCACCGTCGCGCGAGAGCACCTCGTCACCGATGCGAGCACGGTCGCCAGCATCGGCGGCGGCGGTCTCAGCGGTCCGCCTCTCCGAAGACGCGCTCGCACGATCGTCGCGCGCGCACGAAAAAAACTCGGACCCGAGAGGACGATCATCGGCGTCGGCGGGATTTCCGACGGCCCCTCCGCGCTCGCGATGCTCGATGCCGGTGCCGATCTTCTGCAGCTCTACACGGGCATGATTTACGAGGGCCCGTTCATCGCGCGCAGCCTTGCCCGGGAAATCGCCGCCGCGCGCGGATGCTGATGCGCTCGTGAGCGCTCCTCCTCTATGATGAAGGCTCGATGGCGGACCCGACATTTCTGAGGACATTTCTCGCCATCTATCGATCGGGCTCGGTCACGCAAGCCGCGCGTTCGTTGCACCTCACGCAGCCCGCGATTTCGCAGCATTTGAAGGCGCTCGAGGTGCAAGTCGGCCGTCCGCTCTTCGTCCGCCACAGCCGCGGCGTTCGGGCGACACCGGCGGCCCACGATCTCGCGCAATCGATCGCTCCTCACATCGACGCGCTCGACGCGGTGCTGGAAGCGATGCGCACCGGGCCCGAGGTCCCCGCCGGTCCGGTGCATCTCGGAGGGCCCGTTGATTTTCTCGCGACGCGCATCATTCCCGCGCTCGCGCCGCTCGTCGATCGCGGCGTGCGGCTGCTGGTGCGTCCCGGTCTCGCGTCCGAGCTGCTCGAAATGCTCGCGGCGGGCGAGCTCGATCTCCTGCTCGCGATGGCGCGCGCGCCTCTCGCCGACATCACGTTCGAGCCCTTCTTCGAAGAGGAGCTCGCGCTCGTCGTTCCCGCGGAAAATGCGCGCGAAGGAATCTCGGCGGAGACCGAGCCGAACGTCTTGGCGGAAGGCCCGTTCGTCACGTTCACGAACGACATGCCGGTCGTGCGTCGTTATTTCCGCGAAGCCTACGGTCTCGAGGTCCGAAAAAATCCGAGCGTCGTCGTTCCCGATCTCCGCGCCGTCGCGGCCGCGGTCGCGGCGGGCGCTGGAATTTCCGTGCTTCCGAAGCATTTGATCGAAGCGGTCGGAAGCGAGCGGCTCGTCGCGATCGATCCGCCGAGCCCCGTGAAGCCCGAGGCCGTGTTCCTCGCGTATCGAAGCGGCAAGCTGCATTCGCCGCGCGTCGCGGCGGTGCGATCGCTGCTCGCGGAGACCGCGGCCACCTGGAATCGTTCTTTTTAGCGGCGAAGCGGATCGAAGATGAGCGAGGACTTGAACGATTTGCGCGATCGCGCGCGGCGCGCCGTGGCTCGCGGAGATTTCGTGCAAGCGGCGAACGCGCTCATCGCCGCCATCCGGCAGACGCATTTGCCCGAGCAGGAATATTTGGCGCTCGTCCGCTCGCTCGAGCACGTGCTCGTGAAACGTGGCGACTTCCGGAGCGCGCTCACCGCAGCATGGTACGGAGCGGTGAAGGAAGCCGACGGCATGCAACGCGTCGTGACGATGCTCGAGCGCGTTCCGCCGGTCGATCGTGCGCGCACGTTCGCAGCGATGGGCGACATGACGCGCGCCGCGCACGAGATGGAAACGGCGGGTCTCGTCGCCGCCGCCGCGATTTACAGGGAAAAAGGCGAGGACTTCAACGGCGCACGCGCGCTTTGGTCGCGGCTCTCGAAAGCCACCGCGACGGGCGCGGGCGCGTACAACGGCGCGCTCGTATGGTTCAACCTCGCGCGATGCGCGAAGCTTTGTGGTGATCCGAAGCAAGCGCGAGACGCGATCGTCTCGTCGGTGCGAATGATCGAGGAAGCGGCCGATCACTTCGAGCTCGTCGGACAACGCGAGCGCGCATTCGATTGCTTCCAAGTGCTCGTGCAGGTGGGACGCGAGGCCGGCACGTTCGAAGACGTGCTCGAAGGGTTCGTGAACTGCATTCGCATCTTGCGCGAAGATCACATGAAGTATTTCGCGCTGCAGTATTTCGACGACGCCGTGAAGTCCGCGCGCGAAAAAGGCGAGCTGTCGGCCGCGGCGACCCTCGCGCGCGAGGCGTCCGACTACGCCCGTTCGCTCGGCATGGTTCCGACGAGCTCGCACTACATGATCGAGCAAGCCAACCTGTGGCACGACCTCGCCACCGATCACGCGAAGCGCGGCGATCCGCCCGAAATCTCGGAGAATGCGCTGCTCGCGTCGATCCTCGCGTTCGGGCAGATTGGGCAATTCGGACGCGTCGGAGAAATCTATGGCGAGCTCGCC
>JAICXU010000364.1 GCA_025934595.1 Polyangiaceae bacterium
CGGGATGCGACGCATAGAGGTTCGCCGCTTTGCACGTATCCATCACCGAGCCGCCACCCACTGACACGAATCCGTCCGCGCGCGTCTCTTTCGCGAACGCGATGGCGGCGGAGAGCGATGCGTCCGTCGGCTCGACTTTGACCGCGTCGTAGACGACGACGTCGATTCCAGCCATTTTCAAGGTATTTCGTGCGCTCTCGAAAAAAGCGGTGCCGCCGACACGCACGTCGGTGAAGAGCAGCGCGCGTTTCAATCCGTGCGCGCGTGCGCGATCGCCGAGCTCACGAATGCATCCACGACCGAACGTGATGCGTGATGCATCGACCGTGAAAGCAGTCTCTGCGCCTTCGATGAAATGCCCACACGCCATCGCGCGCGAGCGTAGCACCGCGTCTCAGCGCGTTTTGGAGCGAAGGAGAGCTTCGAGCGCCTTCGCCTTCTTTTTTCGCGCCGCTTTTCGGCGCAAGATGGTCTTGTCGACTTGCCGGCCGAGCTCCACGAGCTCTTGCTCGATGAGCGCTTCGTCGAGGATCGCGTCGAGCGCGGCCCGTTCTTGGTTCGTGAATTTCGAAGACATGAGTTCTCGCTGCTACAACGGCGGCGCGCGCGAAAACTTAAGGAGATCGATGGCGCGCAAGCCTGCGCACGTTTTGGAATCACTCGGCGGCGACGGTGCTCGCCGACGACCGGCGAGCCAGTCGTGCATGAATGGCCGCAAAAATGGCCTCGTGGGTGGCCGGGCAGGCAAGGGCTGTCTCTCCGCCGGGCGCGCCGAATGCGCTGACGGCGTCGCGGATCGCTTCGCGCACGCTGATGGCGAGCATGAGCGGCGGCTCGCCGACCGCTTTGCTTCCATGGATCGTATTTTTTTGCGCCGCGTCCGAGCGGCCAGGCTTGGCCGCGTCCTGACCGAAGAGGTCGACGTGGAAGATCTCCGGCGCATCGCCGATGGAGGGAATTTGGTAGGTGCTCGCGGAATGCGACAGGAGGCGACCTTTGTCGTCCCAGAGGAGCTCCTCACCGGTGAGCCATCCCATGCCTTGCACGAAGCCGCCTTCGATCTGGCCGCGATCGACGCCGTGATTCAGCGAATCGCCGACGTCGTGCAAGATGTCGACGCGGACGACGCGCTTCATGCCGCTGTAGCCGTCGACCTCGACCTCGGTGACGGCGGCGCCGTACGCGAAATAATGAAACGGCTTGCCGCGACCGGCGACGCGGTCGTAGCGAATGGCCGGCGTGCGATAAAATCCCGTCGCCGAGAGCTGCACTTGGCGAAGATGCGCTTGATCGACGAGCATCGAGAAAAGTAGGTAATTTTCCGGTGAATCCTCGAGAAAGACCCGGCCGTTTTCGAATTGGACGTCGCACGCATCGCGCGCGCCCAGGCCGCCGACAAGGCGGCCGTCTAGACCGCGGTTCCAGACGTCGAGCGCGATCTCGGCGAGTCGCAATCGTAATGTCTCGCACGCATTGCGAACGGCAGCGCCGTTCAAGTCCGCGCCGCTCGATGCGGCGGTGGCGCTCGTGTTGGGAACTTTGTCGGTCGCGGTCTTCATCACGCGAATGTTTTCGGCCGGCAAGCCGAGCTCGCGCATCGCGATGCCGAGCATCTTCGTGTAGAGGCCTTGGCCCATCTCGGTGCCGCCGTGATTCACCTGCACGGTGCCGTCGCGGTAGATGATGACGAGCGCGCCCGCTTGATTCAAAAACGACGCGGTGAACGAGATGCCGAACTTCACCGGGGTGATCGAAATGCCGCGCTTGATGCGTTCGTGCGTTTGATTGAACGCGATGACGTCGTGATGGCGCTGCTCGAAGTTGCTTCGTGCGAGGAGCGCGTGCCAGATGCGATCGATCCGGTTGTCGTCGAGGAGCTCGCCGTAATGCGTCGTGCTCGTCTCGCCGACGCCGCGATAGAAATTCTGGTGGCGCACGATTTCGGCTCTTTTTCCGAGGTTTCGTGCGATGCGATCGACGATCTCCTCGATGACGACCATGCCTTGCGGGCCGCCGAATCCGCGGAAGGCGGTGTGCGAGACGTTGTGGGTCTTGCCGACGCGGCCGACGAAGCGGACGTGCGGAATGAAGTAGCAGTTGTCCAAATGGAAAAGAGCGCGGTCGGAGATCGATTCGGACAGATCGAGCGCCCACCCACCGTCGCTCACGAGCTCGACGTGCGCCGCGAGAATGTGGCCTTCGTCGTCGTAGCCGGCCTCGTAGCGCGCATAGAACGGATGGCGCTTGCCCGTGAGCATCATGTCGAGGTCGCGATCGAGCTGCACGCGCACGGGGCGCTTCGTCTTCATGGCCGCGAGCGCGACGAGCGCCGCCCACGTATTTCCTTGCGTCTCTTTTCCGCCGAAGCCGCCGCCCATGCGTGGTGATTCGACGACGACCTGATTGCGATGCAAGTGGAGGACGTGAGAGACGACGCCCTGCACTTCGGACGGATGCTGCGTCGACGAGACGACGCGTACGCCGCCCGCGTCGTCGCATTCGGCCCACGCCGCGTGCGACTCGAGATAAAAATGCTCTTGGCCGCCGATGTCGAGCTCGCCGGTCAAGACGTGCGGCGCCTTCGCGAGCGCCGCCTTCACGTCGCCACGCGCGATCACGTGCGGCATCGTATGAAACGACTCTTTTTCTGCGGCTTCGCGCGCATTACGCACGGCGGGGAGCGGCTCGTATTCGACCTTCACCTCGGATGCCGCCCGCCGACACGCTTCGTACGATTCGCCGATGACGGCGGCGACGATGTGGCCGTGGAAACGCACGTCGCCGCCTGCGAGGAGCGTCTCGTCTTTGCGGATCGCGCCGACGTCGTTCTCGCCCGGTATGTCTTCGTGGGTGAGCACGCAGACGACGCCGGGCATTTTCTCGGCGCGTGATTTGTCGATGGAGACGATGCGGGCGTGCGCGTGCGGTGACGTCACCGGCCACATCTCGAGCATCGGACGCTTGTTTGCCTGGTCGTCGACGTAGAGAGCGGCGCCGCTCACGTGACCACGTCCGCTTTCGTGGTCGAGCGCGTGGCTGGGCGAGGAAATCTTCCACGCGTCGTTCCGCTCGAACACGAGAGGCGCGTCTTGTGCCGCCGACGATGCGCCGTCGAAAAACTTCTCGAACAGCGACACGACGAGACCGCGCCGGAACTCTGGCCCGGAGCGCACGTCGCGGATCGGAGAAAATTCCTTTCCGAGGATCTCCGAAGCGTTCGCGACCGTCGCCGCAGACCAAGGTTTTCCCGCTAAAAATCGCTCTGTTTCGTGCGCGCGAATCGGAGTCGCCGCGACGCCGCCGTACGCGATGCGCGCCGCTCGCACGACGTCTTGCGCGTCGAGATCGACGGAGAACGCCGCCGCCACGATGCTGATGTCGAGCTCGCGCCTCTTCGAGACCTTGAACGAGTCGGTCTTGCGCGTGAGCGACACCGGAGCGCGGCGTGGGATCATGATTTTCGTCATGACCTCGTCCGGCAACATCGCCGTCTTGCGATACGCGACGAAAAATTCCGAAAGTGGAACCACGCGCGCGCCGCGCGCCGCCGACGTGAGCTCCACCGATGCATCGAGCACGAGCAGGACGGGCGCCATGTCGCCGATGGGCGAGGCGGTCACGAGATTTCCGGCGAGCGTCGCGCGCGATCGAATCTGCCTCGACGCAAACGCCGAGAGCATTTTTTGGAGGGCCGGAAATTCTCGGCCGAGCTTCTCCTCGAGGGCGGTGAGTGTCGCTGCTCCGCCGATGCTCCACGCGTCCGGCCGCTCTTCGACGAGCGTCAGCTCACGTACGCCTTCGGTCGAGATCAAGAACGGGTAGGGCGAAGCCTTCTTGTTGATCTCGACGCCGATCTCGGTGGCGCCTGCGATGAGCGCCGCTTCGGGATGCTCCGCGCGCAAGCGGAGGAGCTCGCCGAGCGAAGTCGGGCGAACGAACCGCTTGCCTTGCGCTTCGTGATCGAGCGGAGCGAGCGGCGCGACGTCCTTTTTGAGCCGGAGCTGAAAGAGGTCCTCGGGCCGCGCTTTGCGGACGTCGAGCGCTTCGAGCATCGCATCACGAATGGGCCGGTAACCGGTGCAGCGACACAGATTTCCCTGGAGCTGATCGTTAACTCCGGCGCTGTCGAGACCGCCCCGATAGTAGCCCTCGAACATGGAGCACACGAAGCCCGGCGTGCAGTAGCCGCACTGCGAGCCGTAGTGCTTCACCATCGCCGATTGCACGGGATGCTCGCCGTGCATGCCCACGCCCTCGACGGTGACGACCTCGCGGCCGGCGAACATCGGAAGGAGCGCGATGCACGAGTTGATGGCGCGATAGGCCGGACTGCCGTGCGCATCGCGATCCACGAGGAGCACGGTGCACGCGCCGCAATCGCCCTCGGCGCAGCCTTCTTTCGAGCCGGTGTCGCCCCGTGCCCGTAGAAACGAGAGGAGCGTCGTGGTCGGTGAGGCGTCCGCGACTCGGACCGTCTCGCCGTTCAGGACGAATTCGAAGCCCATGACCCAGGCTCGAGTCTACTGCATTCCCCGCCGAAAAATCGCCTTATGGTACTCTTTCGGGCGAAGCTCGTAGAGTCAATCGCGATGGCCCCCACCGATCCGCTGGCACTCGTCGGAACGACGCTCGCCGAGAAGTACGCGATCGAGTCGGTCGCGGGCACCGGCGGGTACGGCATCGTCTATCGCGCGATGCATCTCATTTGGA